>DUZD01000154.1 GCA_013349695.1 Rhodospirillaceae bacterium | reverse complement strand
CAGGGTCACAAAGATTCTCCGTACCGCATCGTCAACCAGAGACGGCATGACATCGGCGTCCTGGCTGAACTGAGTCGCCTCGAAGGCGGCGACCGGCGCCGATAACGGCGACAGCGGCAGGCCGCCGTCGGAGCGGCTGGCGACATGTGAGGCCTTCCACAGAACAGCGCCGTCCGCCTCGCGGAACATCTCAACCTCCAGCCCGAAATGCTGCCGGGACCAGACGATAAGGTAGTCGTTGCCGACATCGAACATCTTCCAGCGCACGAAGGCGCGGCACCTGGTCTCGTTCGCGAATCGCCGCCGGTCCCCGGGGTGGTCCAGGGCGAAGGCCATCCGCCTTTCGGCGCGGCGGCGCTCCAAGGGGCCGATGACGCGGGGGATCTTCCCCGTCAGATAACGGGCGATAGCGCGCTCCGTGCTCTCGCCAAGGGAGGAGTGTTCCCGATCTTCCGAAGGCAGGACGACGGCACAGTCCGGCGGGTCGATATAGAACTCTTCACCGACGTGGTAGGAAACGCGCCGCGCCGCCGGCGAGCCGGAACCGCTTTGCTGATCGTCGGGGACATAATTGATCTGAGCGCAAGCGCCGAGGGTTAAGCAGCCAGCGACGAGAACGCTCACTAGAGCTGAATTACATGGCATTATATCCGGCCCCCTTTCCGGCAGGCCGGCGCCACCGCTCCCGTAAGGTCGATCTCTCCGGGAAGATCCCGGCCATCGGCCTCGACGCCAACCACAAGCACGCTACCCTCTCTCATGCGGTAGGCCGCGCGGACGGCGGCGACGCCTCCGTAGTCATCACCGACCAACTGGCGCAGACCGCCCAGAAGAAGGGCATCAACCCGGCGCGGGAACACCCGGACCGGGGAGGTTTCTCCCAAACCTCCATGATGGGCCCGAACATCCTTCAACTCTCCGCGCTCGTCCGCCGAAAGCCGGCCCGTGGGTTTCCTGACGAAACCGCTGTAACGGTCGAGGTTGAGCTCCCATGGCCGACGTTGCCGGCCTGTCGCCACATAGAGTCCGCCGCCGCCGTCCATCAGCGCCACGCGCATGCCAAAACAGCTCTTGAAACGCTGGAACAACCGTTCACGAGTCGATGCCGACGGCGGCCAGACGATCTCGATGCTCGGTCCCGATCCGTGTTCGAGGAGACGAAGCAGTGCCCGCCCCTCGGTGACCGTCGACGCATCGGCGATGACGGTTAGGGCAGCCGCCTCAGCATGCGGCGGGACGGAGCGGTCATCGGGTGGAACCTTCCCCGCCACTTTTTCCTCCGACCTTTTTTCAGGTGATAACGGGCGAACCGTACCAACCGCCTCGGCTTGGCGGTTCTCTTCGGGCTCTGGCCGCAGCGGTTTGACAGCCCTCTCGTCCCTGGCAGGAGGCGGCGGTTCCGTAGGGCGCAGCGGTGAAATGGCTTCCGCCTCTTTGTACGTCCCCGGGACTGTCTCCGCCTTTAATGGCTTCGCTGCTTTCACCGGCTCTGGTTTGGCCTCGGTGGCCGGAGCGAACGAAGAAAGGAGATTTGGCGGCGGCGGCAGGAAAATGGGGGCGATACCAGAGGATTTGTTCCCGGGCCTTGCTTCTACCGCCGCGACCGTTTGGCCGGCGGGCTCCGGAGGTGTTCCGGGGGGAAAGGAATCCCGCGTTTGCGGAACGAACTGGAGGAGCAGGAAAGCGCCGATCCATACTGAGAGCAGAACTGACGTCTTCCTGCAGAAGCCCGGAGACGGCATGGCATCATTCGCCCACCTTGCGGACGAACATGAGCTCCATTTCCTCCGCCAGGGTGAAGAGATCGCGCTGGCGTTGCTTCGGGGTCATCATGGTTTCCCCTTCGGCGATGGCAAATTTCCTGGTTGGCTCACGCCTTTCCGGGACCTTGGAACTGCGTTCGGCCGTCTTCAAATCCCTTCCAGGCGGCGACACATCCACGCTCTCGGGCGCGGGAACCGTGTTGACCGGCCGCTCCGCCACCCGGATCTCGGACGGTTCCATGGCCGGCGGTTCCGGTATTGACGCATCCTTTTCCCCGGCGTTCCGGTCGCCATCGCTATCGTTCTTCGCTTCATCGAATCTCTCCGGAGATGCTATGTCTTTCCACCCGAATTCCGGAGCCGAATCCGGTCCGGCCTTTTCGGCCAACTCTTCTGCGTCGGCAGACCGCGAGGATCCGGCCCTTTCCCTCTCGATGAAATCACCGGCCCTCTCCACCGCAGCACTCGCCGCCTCCTTGACTTGACCAACGCCCTCGTAGGCGCGGTCCACAGTCTCATAAACGCCGTCCTTGTCTTGCGTGAACAAATAGACAAGGGAGCCGACAACGACCAGATTGAACAGCAGAAATCTCATTTTCTTTCCCTTCTTTTGCTTTGGTGACGGTTATCTAGACCGCCGGACTCTGACGCTTGCGGGCGCTCGTGACCAGGAGCAGGGTGCGCAGGACCGCCGAGACCGGCAGACCCACGACCGTGGTCATGAATGCAAGGCTGAAATTTTCGGTGAGGCCGCGGATAACGACCTGCACCGTGTCCGGCGTCAGTTCTTTTCCGGCGAGGCTGCCGATGCCAAGACTGATCCCGAGAAGGGTGTAGGTCAGGGCAAGAGTGACGACGCCGTTCGCCGCCTGGATGCCCCCTTCCAGCCAGACCTGATCGGCGGGCGTTTGCTCTTCGTGGTGCGCGATCTGCACCCAGCAAATGAGGGCGGTGAAGATCAACCCGCCGAGAAGCGCAATGAAGGTGAAGCCCAGGATGTTGTGCGCCCAGGCGGTGATCTCGAAGACGCTCAGGGACGACATCATCACCGTCGCCGCCAGCATCAGCACAAGCCCGCCCAGCATGTAGCTGATCGTTCGTGAGCCGATACTGAGCATCTGCACACATCCGCGCATTTTAGCGCCTCCCGATCCTTGCGTTCATCAGCGCGGGGGTCGAGACGCCGACCTCGTGCAACCAATGGTCGATCAGCGCCAAGTTCTTTTCGGCGGTGGCGTGGACGAGGAACGTCAGGTCGTAGCTCTCGAACGCCGCCCGGACGGTCGGCGTGTTACGCCCCATAAGACTCTTGTCGCGCAAAACCATGCGCTCCAGGTCAATGAGGCGCGTCTTGGAGATGGTGATCCTGCCCTCACGCTCGGCCACCGTAAGGCCGGGCGACAGCAGGGCGTCGAGGAGGATCGCCCGTTCCCGCTCCATGTTCTCGAGGGTGTCGGCCTGAGCGGGACCAAGCGCCGCCCCGCACAGAACCCACGCCACCATCAGAATAGAAATCCATTTCATTTTCATCGCACACCTCACTTATCTTGTGATGAAGAAGTCCACAGCGGAAGTAATGTTGGCCGTCTCAGAAGAGAGGTCATCGTCCGTGACGTTGGCCTCGGCCACCTCTTCGGACAGGGCCGTGGCGTCAAGCCCGATCAGCTTGGCCATGTAGCCGAGGATGGTCTCCTCCTGGTCGATGACCGCCAGCTCCGATTCGCTTTCGGAGATGAGTTGCCGCAGATAGTCCTGCTTGCTCACTGGCTGGCCGTCGATTTCGGTCTGGGTGTTCATCGGATGCTCCTTGATCGCCTGGACCAGGGTTGCGATCGCCATCAGGTTCTTGGCGTATTCCCGGGCATACTTGCTCT
>DUZD01000253.1 GCA_013349695.1 Rhodospirillaceae bacterium | reverse complement strand
GGAAGGCTCCGTCCGCGGTTTCTTTTGCCGGGAGCCCGCGCCTTGACCGTGGGGGACGACTTTGAGGGTGACCGCGCCGACCGCCTTGGCGGACGCGCCTCGCCGACCTTGCTCGCTAACATCCGTATCGCCGAAGCGATTACCTTTCTTCAACAGGGTCAGTTTAATCCGGCCATCATCCTCGACCTGGGTGAGTTCCACCTCCCCGCCGACGACCACAAAAGCGCAGTCGCAGGAATCGTCCAGATCGAAAATGATCTCTCCGTCACCGTATTGGCGTTCGCCGTTTTTCAATAGGCGCTCCATTCAAACGGAAAAAGCACCCAACGCATCGAGGGTTTTTCAGAATCATGTTGCCCACTACCACCGGCCGGGTCAATATCTCCCATGCGCGGCGAAAACACCGCCCGCGAATCGGCCGTTTGTCGCGTTGCCACTGGACAAATGCCTTAAGAGCAGTAAAGATTGCATTGTCACGGGGAGAGGTGGGTATCTTGAAAATATTTTTTGCCGGCGTGGCGGGCTCGGCCGCCGTCGTGGCTGTATGCGTGAACGTGGCCTCGGCGAAAACAGAGGGCGAGCTATACGATATTGATATCCTCCTTCGCCAACCGCATCCTTTCGCCGGCCAGTTCGTGCCGCCGCCACTGTCCACGGAAGCAGCTCCGGTTCAAATCGCCCCGACGGCGCCGGCCGCCGCGCCGCCGCCGGTCCCCACCAGGACCGAGCCGCCGCCGACAGCGGAGGGCGGCGGTTTCATGGGCGTGGTTTCGGAAATCCGCTTCGGTGCCTTGGTCCACGATGAAGGGCCGTTCAGCCGCAATGAAGAAGACGGATTCGACACCAATCTGGAACTCCTCTTTACCCCGCCGGATTTTCTCGATGTGATCTGGTCGCCCAGACCGATGATCGGCGTTACCGCCAACTCCGAAGGCGACACCAATCAAGCCTATCTGGGCTTGAGTTGGGAATGGGAGTTCCTGGGCGATGCCTTCGCCGGTTTCAGTTTCGGCGCCGCCATCCATGACGGAAGGAAGAGAACCGATGAGTTGGACAGGAAGGAACTCGGCTGCCGCGTATTGTTCCGGGAATCGATCAACGTTGGCTACCGGTTTTTCGACCGCCATGGGTTAATGTTTCACCTGGACCATATATCCAACGCCAGACTTTGTTCCAGCAACGAGGGGCTTGAAAATTTCGGCATCCGCTACGGTTACAGGTTTTAGAGCATATCCATGTTGATAAGAAGCGGCACCGGCCCGCTCCCCCGCCCGACCACCCACAGCATACAATGGCATTGGGTGGCCGGGCGGGGGAGCGGGCTGGTGCCGGCTAAACTTGAAATGCTTTAGCCGGTTGCCACCGCCTTGGCCCGCATGCACGTGGACGACGTGGAAGACTTTCCCGGCGGCGCCGGCGCCTACGGATTGCTGATCCGGATTCCCCGGCTCACGCGTATCTCCGTCACCCGCCGTCCGCCTTCCGGCCTGCCACCGGGATCGTACCTTTATGCCGGCAGCGCCAACGGGCCCGGCGGCATTCGCGCCAGGGTCCGGCGGCACCTGAAAAAAGCGAAACCGGTGCACTGGCATATCGACCGGCTGACAAACGTCTTCGGGATCGATGCGGCCGTCGCCTTTCCCGGCGGCCGCGAATGCGGTCTCGTGGAGGCGTTGCGGGCTTGGAAGGGAACGGCGTTTCCGGTTCCCGGCTTCGGCAGTTCCGATTGCCGGTCCTGTCCGGCGCACTTGGTGCGGTTGCCGAATGGTCTGCGAGCCCGTGATCTCGCCAAGCCGTCAATACTGGCCGATTTGGCCGCCGCGGCGGCGGCCGGCGGGGCGATTGTTTGGCTGCCGCCGAGTCATGCCAACGCCCGGCGTAGGTAGGCGGCGTCGTTTTCGGGCCGGGATGGATTGATGCTCATGCCGGCGCCGACTTCGAACCCGGCCTGGACGGCGAGTCGGGGAACGATTCTCAAGAGCCAATGCAAATGCGCCGTTGCGGTGTCGGCGCCAATCGACGAGAGGATGACATAGTTGTAGTCGGGGTCGTTGAGGCCGCCGCCGAGTCGCCGCAGGCAGTCGACGAGCAGGGACGCCAAGTCCGCTCCTTCGGCGGCGGTGATATCGCCGAAATCGGCGCGGTGCCGCCGGGGCGCGATCCAGGTCTCGAATGGGACCTCGGCGGCGAACGGAACGAAAGCCGCGAAGCCTTGGTTTTCCGTCACCATGCGGCGGCCGTCCGCCGCTTCCCTTTTCATCATGCCGCAGAGGAGACAGCTTTGCCTGTCCTCGAAATGGCGTCGGGCCAGCATCTCTCGGCGACGCTGGCCCGGCGGCACTTGGTCGATGGCGACGATTTGCGAATGAGGGTGCTTCAACGTCGCCCCGCCGGCAACGCCGTGGTTTCGGAACACAACAATGGCGCCGGTCTCCGGCATGGCGCCGAGCTCGCGGTAACGGCGGAGATAGCTTTCGATGACCGCCGCCGCCTCGCCTGCCGTCATCGCCGCCATGTGGCGATCATGGCGGGGCGTTTCGATGATCACTTCATGACGGCCGATAATGGGCGCCGATCCCTCGCTGGCCGGGGGTTCCACGTCCGGCCGCAGAGCGGCGAACTTGTTGGGGACGAGCCCCTGAAGATTTTTTTCCGCTTCGATGGCATGATTTGGCCTGGGAATACTACGTGGTCCGCCGCGGGGATGCTCTGGGGGCGTTGTGGTTGCCGGCGGTGGAGAACCGGTTACCGGGTCGGGGCTTGATGTGACAGGGTCGCTCTCACCGCCGGATGTCGTCGGAGGCGGCGGAACGGGAACGTCGATGATCTCGGTGGCACCCGGGGTCGAGCACGACCGAGTGTCGCCGCCAACACCCGGCTCGTAGCACGTCGTGCAGGTCGTCTTGGTTGCCGCGTCGTATGTCGTCGAGCAGACCGGCGCCGACACCGCCGCCGGCGCAAAAACCAATACCGTAGCCAGCGTGACGATACCCAATATGGCAACTCGCCGGCATCGATCCACGTTCATTTCTCAACCAAGTGCCGTGAGCGTCGGAAGTGCTCAGGTGAAAACTTCACCTGTAAGCGACTGTGACGAGATACATGGTGCGGCATCCGAAGCCGCCGTCGCGGACTTGGCGGACGTTCCTCGACAACCACATGGACTATCTCGTTTCGATCGATTTATTTTGGTCCCGACGGCCAAGTTCGCCGTTTTGTTCGTATTCATCGTGCTGGATGATCTCGGCGGGAAAGCGATGGCGTTTGTAAGAAATTTCAGTCATGTTCCGAGGCTACTGGGATGAGGGCGGCTGGTCCAGGTGAGTTAACCTGACAAGGCCGAAGCGGATATACATCATCACAGAAAGGCGGATAATTTCGGGAGATGTCTTGAAATATCGGAATGGGTTTTTCATCCGACGACGCTAGTGGCCCGGCCGCACAAGCGATTTTCCTCTGACAATGCCCTCATTCCGCGTCAACAACGCCACGACGAATTTGGTCGAGCTCCATGGACTCAAACAACGCCTTGAAATTACCTTCGCCGAACCTGGCGTGACCCCCGAAAAGTGGTCCAGGTTTAATTAAGAGATTTTGGCGCATTCTGACCTTTTTAATATGGAGGAATGAATGAGCCGAGGTTACAAACCAGAACAGATCATCAGCATG
>DUZD01000139.1 GCA_013349695.1 Rhodospirillaceae bacterium | reverse complement strand
CTCGTCGAGGCCGCCGGCAAGAAAGGTCCGCCAGTCGGGCATGCGGTCCAGCAGCGCCGCCACCTTCACGACGCCGTCGTCGCGCCCCTTAGAGATGCGCCCGCGCCGACGACCACTCCCAGTTCGGCAGTTGGAGGACGCCATACGCATTTAAATTCCTATTTTTTGTCTTTTGTAAGAGATTCGATGAAAACAACGGGTGCAAGGCATCTCATCAATTTTTCTTCTGTAATCGCTTTCCCATTGTTTCCGCCCGCCGCCACGGGCAAGGCCGACTACGTTGGAAGCCGGAGATCAGGGCCGGTTGTGTGAGCCGAAGGGGTCGTTCAGTGCAATGCGCGGGACAAAGTCACCGAAGATCCTGACTTCATCGCATCCAACAAGGCGCCAGCACGGGTCGCTATCATTTTATCCAAGTAATCGGTTGGCGTTGCTTGCAGGGCGGCTCTCAGTAAATGAGCCGCCTCCGTCCGGTTTGTGTCCGCATCGTTCAACAGCAACGCCCGCGCGAACTCGTACCGCGGTACGATACTTCCAGGCATCAGGGCGATGGCTTTGGCGAAAGCGGCGCGCCCGTCGGTCAGTTCGGCTTCGAACAAGATAACGGCCACTGCGGGTCCGGCCAGACGGACAATTTCAAAATGCCAACCGCCCAGTAGCAAGTGGGCCCCGGGATTATCCGGGTCCAACCTCAGCACGGTTTTCAGGTGGGAACGCGCCTCTGTCGCGTAGCCTCGGAAATAGGCGCCAATGGGCGTGGTCGCAAGGGTTTTTTGGTGCAGGGCGATGACCAGCGCCAAGTGAGCCTCGACGTGGTCGGGATCGATTGATAGGGCTTTTCCGGCAAGTTCCTCGCCCCTTTGCACTCCGGCGGCGCGTTGGGCGGGGTCCGCCACATAGATGGCATGGGCCAAGGTGGCCCGGGCGGCCAGGGCGATGCTCGATGCGGTGTCGGCTGTCGCGGCCAGGGATGCCGAGTCCAGGTATTTGCCGCTTTCGTATAGGCGGAGAGACTCGTCGTGGGGGGTAGCCGCCGAGACAATCAACCAAGCCGCCAGCGCCGCGGCCGGGCGGAGCCAACATGCCCCGGTCATCGCAGGAAGGCCCTATCGATAAGAAAGGGATCGTCGAAGTGCCGCCGCCCGACGAAGGCCGTGGCATGGGTGCCCCATTGGCGCATGGCGCCGGGATTGGGGATGCCCATGGGCCACAGTAGGAAGCGTTCGCCCCGGTCCGTTCCAGTCACCATGCCATGGGGGCCGTACAAGCTCCACGTGCCGCCGGTGGGCAGGGGAAGGCTCCTCAATGCGTCCATGGAGGCAAATTTATAACGGCTCGGGCCGAAGGCGTCGGTATCCGCCGCCGAAAGGGCGCGCAGGTAGTGATTGCCACTGCCGACGTGGAGCACCATTCGCTGGTTCGGACCAAGGGCGGGGGCGGCGGTTGGGACCGCCGTGCCCTCGCCGGGATCGTTGATGGGGCGATCCTTCAAGACTGTCGGCGGCACCGGAAAGAACAGGTGGTAACAACCACAGGGATGAATGCTGTCGTAGAGCATGGGGCGGCCGTCCGGGGCGATGGTGACGCGCCAGATCAACCCGTCCAAACGGCCAGACAGGAGGTCAATGGCGCCGGTGGAGGGGCGTTCGGAAAACCATGCCAGATAGCTGATCTGCAACATCGGGACATCATCGAATATGGCCCACGAGGGCTGCACGTAGACTAACGGGAAGCGGGTGTCGAAGGTGGGCGCTCCGTCCGTCACCACCATTGGCGTGCCGATGCGGTCATAATCGCCGGTCACGTCGATGGCAAAGACCGGAGCGAAGGCGGCGGCAAGCTGGCGCAGTTCATCACCGGTTGGGCGCGGTATGTTCAGCGGGTTGTTGGCCACCCGCCGGAGCAAGGCCGCCACCTCCTCGGCGGACTTCAGGGAAGTTATCGTCGGGGGCGCGTAGTATGTGATCGTACCGCGCACTTTCAGTTCCGAGGGGCGGCGGGAAAAGCTCGGCAGGTTCCGTTCTTTCCACCACTCATGGCCGATCGACACGGGGATGGCGCTCAGGGGATAGATGCCGATGACCCGCGGCATGTCGATGTAATTGCCGGGAACGTTGACGATTGCGGCTAATATCTCGTTGGCTTCCTTACGCCGCCTGTCGAAAGTTCTAAGGACCGCCATGCATTCCTCAATCGCCGCTTCGGGACTTTTACCAAGACGGCCGTGAAGGACAACACGGGTCGGTTGTGGCAAATTGGCCATCTCGTAACCCCGCGCCTTGGCCGCCGTGTCGGCCAGCCATCCGATCCAAAAATCGAAGGCCAAGTCATTGTTTGGTTCTATTCGTGGTCCCAGGGCGGCGAGGAAACGGGTGGCGCGCAGGTGGGGGAATCCTGGAATGGGCACGGCCTGGGCGTCGCCCGTACCGGCCCGGTCAACGGCATCGTCAATGGCGGCAAAGGCCTCGGTGCAGCGGCGCGCCTTGCTTCCGGTATCGGCGTTCTCCAGCCGGGTCCGTCCCCACTCTTGTCCCCTGGAGGTGTCATGGGGCAGGGCGCAACCTGAAAGCACAAGCATCGCCACTGGCGCCGCCAGAAACAGGGCGCGCCCCACTACTTGGCAAAGGTTTGAACGTGGCCCAGTCATGATTTTCCCAGTATAGCTCCATGGGACCCGGACGGGGAGCTTTCAACCGGAAATTCCCAGAAACCTCAGGATAGATGGAGATAGCTATTTACGATGCCGAAAACTGGTTTCCCTTGGACACAACCGGCCTGGGGCGAATGTGAGAGTTCGATGGATTTCTGCTTAGGACGTACGCATAATTAACCGGTTCCTCGACGCTGCAAGTGGAATTGCGACGGTTATCTCCCGAAGGCAGGCATTGAATTCCACTTACAACGTCGAGGAACCATAAAAGATCATCGACATCCATATCGGTGGCGGGCTAGGTGTTCGCTTAAGCGTCGCCAAGCGCAGATGACGAAAAGTTGCCGACGGAGGCACCCTCGCCGCAAGGCACCCGAAGCGGAGGAGGCCGATGAAACATGATGTTTGGATGGGAGGACAGCTGATGAGCGACGAAACCACGTTTGATATGAAATCCCTGTCGTTCCTGGTCGTCGATGACGAAGCCTTCGCACGGGGCTTCGCCGTCAAGATCCTGGAGAGGATGGGGGCCGGGGAGATCACCTTAGCCTCGGACGGCGACGAGGCGCTGGCCTACCTGGAGATCGCCGAGCCGCGGCCGGACGTGTTGCTGGTCGATATCCGCATGCCCGGGATGAACGGCATCGAGATGATGCGCGTCCTGAAGGAGTGGGGGTACGGCGGCGCCATCATCCTGCTCAGCGGCCTTGACGAGAACAGCGTCGCTGTCGCCGAGTGGATAGGCAAGCACCGCGAACTGAACGTGCTGGGCAGCATCAACAAGCCGCTGACGCCGGAAGCCCTGGCCGGGCTGCTGGCCGGACTCGGCTAGAACGTCAAGCGCAGCCGATGAGCCGCAAACCGAGACGCAGGCAGGAAAAGGTGCGCCGAAGGGGTGCAATTTAGGTGATACAGGCCACTAGGACCTGTTGACAATTATCGCATCCAGATCACCGCACCCGCGAGAAAGAGCATGGCCATGTAGGCCGTGTCCGTCTTTTCGTAACGCGTGGCGATGC
>DUZD01000227.1 GCA_013349695.1 Rhodospirillaceae bacterium | reverse complement strand
GCCGGCCACCTCGGCGGTGAACTTGCCGCGCGTGGTGCTGCCGCCGACAATGAGGGCGAACCAGGGACGCGGCAGGTGGCCGAAACGGTGGCGCCATTCTTCCGCCGCTTGCGCCAGCCGCGCCGGGGTTACCTTGTGCGGGGCGCCGGTGATGTGAATGACATTGGGGCGGTCGCGCAGGTTGTCATGACGGGGCGCGGCGATCAGGTCGAATTCGCCAATCCCGGCGCTCCCCGGATTCATGATTTGCACAAGGAAGGCGTTGCCGGCGCGGAGCCGTTTGATCTTGCGGGCGACCGGCGCCGTCCTCCGCCCGGCGGCGATCACCAGGTCCGGCCAGGGCGGCTTCAGGTTGGCCCGGCTGGCGGCGGTGATGCCGCGGAAAGAAGCGCCGAGCAAAAGATTGGGCAGGGAGCCGGCCCGCCGATATTCGAGGTCGAGGATCTGGTAGCGCCGGTTCAAGGCGTCGCCGACGCCGACGCACTGGTTGGTATTGCCGGTGCGGTCGTCGCTCAAAAGCCAGATCGAGGGGGCGGCGGCGGCGGGATGAGTTGCCTTCATGAATAGCTAGTGGCCTGTATCATCTGAATTGCACCCCTACAATTGCTCGAAAGCGGTGGCCCGGGGTTTCATCTCTTTTTGCTTTTTTTGCTCTTTTTGCCGGCTTTTTTGGGGCTCTTCCTCGGCGGCGCGACCGGCCGTCCCAACGACAGTTTTTCGATGATACCGAACACCCTTGCGCTGACATCGATAAAAATGCCCGCCATGTATTTCTGTTCCTCGCTGAAACGCGCCACGCTGGCCCGAGTGTCGATCTCGACCAATGTGTCGTCGGCAAGGATAATGGCTTCGACGAAGAGCTCGTCTCCATGCAAGCATCTCTTCTCGTAGCCCAAGCAGAGAAAGCCCCGCAGACTGAAGTCGGCGAGTTCGTAAGTCTCGCCGTCGATGACAATCCGGGCGCTTTCCATGGGGCGGCGGAGGTCGTGGCGTTGGTTCGTATCGGCGAAGCCGGAAATTCTACTCATGGTTCTCTCCCCGCCGGGCGGCTTCACGGACGGCGGTGAGCGTGGTCCGGGTGGTGATGGCTTCCGGGTCGGTCTTCATCTCGATCACCGCCGCCTTGCCGCAAGCGGCGGCGCGTTCGAAGGCGGGAACGAACTCTTCCGTCCTCGTCACCGCCTCGCCGTGGGCGCCGAAGCTTCTGGCCAGGGCGGCAAAGTCGAGATTGGCGAGATCGGTGCCGATCACCCGCCCGGGATAACGGCGTTCCTGGTGCATGCGGATAGTTCCATACATGGCGTTGTTGAATACCATAATCAGCGGCGCCGCGCCGTACTTGACCGCTGTTGCCAGCTCCTGGCCGGTCATGCCGAAGCCGCCGTCGCCGGCGCAGCCGACAACCATGCGCCCTGGCGCCGCCAATTTCGCCGCCACCGCCGCCGGCACCCCGTAGCCCATGGCGCCGTTGGTGGCTCCCAAAAGCCTTCGCGAGCCGCCGAAGGAGAGAAACCGCTGCGGCCAGCCGCTAAAATTTCCGGCATCGACGGTGACGATGGCGTCGTCGGGAAGCCGACGCTCCAGTTCAGCCATGACCGCCGCCAAATCGAGAACCCCGCCGTCGGCCGCCGGTTTCCGGGCCGCCTGGTAATCGCGGCGGGCGGCCCGTGTCCACTGGCGCCAGGCGGAGCTGTCCACGGAGGCCATGGCGGCGGCCGCCTCGGCGAATTCGGCGGGGCCGGAATGGACGGCGAGATTGGGCTTGAACACCCGGCCCGGCTCGGTGGCGGCGGCGTGGACATGGATCAGGGCTTGGTGCTCGCTCGGCCCCGGCTCCGCGACAAGGGTGTAGCCCTGGGTGGTGATCTCGCCCAGACGCGAACCGACCACCAACAAGACGTCCGCCTCCTTTACTCTTCGCACCAACGCCGGGTCGGGACCGATGCCCAAATCGCCGATGAAGTTGGGATGGCTGTTGTCGAAAATGTCGTGGCGCCGGAAGGAACAACAGACGGCAAGACCGTTGGCCTCGGCGAAAGCCAGTATCCACCCTTTCGCCCGCTCCGTCCAGCCGCCGCCGCCGACCAGCACGGCCGGCCTTTTGGCGGCGCCCAGGATGTCGCGCAGCCGCTCCATGGCATTGGGATCGGGGCGGGGCTTGTCGACACGGCGGCGGCGGGCGGCGGTGATCTCGCAAGTCTGGCGCTGCATATCCTCGGGCAACGCCAGGACGACCGGACCGGGGCGGCCGGAAACGGCGATCGAGAAAGCACGCTCCATGAATTCAGGCACTTGTTGGGGACGGTCCACCTGGGCAACCCATTTGGCGAGCGGCGAGAACATCCGCCGGAAGTCCACTTCCTGGAAAGCCTCGCGCCCCAGATGACGGAGCGCCACCTGGCCAATCAGCAACAGCATTGGCGTCGAATCCTGAAAGGCGGTATGAACGCCGATGCTGGCATTGCACGCTCCCGGCCCGCGGGTCACCAAACAAACGCCCGGTTTGCCGGTGAGTTTTCCGTGCGCCTCGGCCATGAAGGCGGCGCCGTTCTCGTGACGGCAAGTGATCAGCGAGATCTCTTCCCCGACGTCATGGAGAGCGTCCAAAATCTCCAAATAGCTCTCGCCGGGCACGCAATAGGCCACATCGACGCCATGCCGGCGAAGGGCGTCGGCGACCAGCCCGCCGCCGCTGCGGGAAAGGGAGCGATCCGTCATCACCCCATGAAATTGCCACAAAAGCCCCTTCCAAGAAACCGCCGATAACCAAGAGTGGGCGAGCGCCGGACAAAATCAGGAATGGCCCGATCCCGCATTACAATATTTTTTCCGTGGACTTCCCCCGCGCATGGCCGATGAAAAGGAATGTGGCAATGCAAGACCCTACTCCAATTTCTGCAGTTTCTATGGAGGGGAAGTTGTAGCAAAGGCGCTGTGCAACTACTTGGGACCGTGATGGTCTTGTTTTGACTTCATACCGTAGAGCGAGATTTTGGTGCCATCCCCAATACTAACTTCGCCCACTACTTGGTTTACTATCTCCAAATCATCGCGGAACATGTACCGATACTTCACAAAACTAACTTCAGAAAGCATACGAAACTCGGAATCCTTAACGGTTCCCTGCTCTAACAGCCCGTTGCGAAAGTCGCCCTCTTTTCATTGCCGAGACGCTTGTTTATGGTTGTTTCGGATTGGAGCTTGTCGGGGAAAGCGCGCAAATATGAATAGGGCAGAAAGGCGACGCCAGCGGAAAAAAGCCGAGAAAACAGCCAAGAATGCGAAGCCTGTACAATCAGCAAGCCCTTTCCCCGAGCAACGGGCGCTAAACATCGAGCAAGCCATGGATCTCGCTCTGGGCACCACACCGCGGGCCGCTTGCCTCAGGCCGAGAGCATCTATCAATAGATATTGCAAGCCGACCCCAGTCAGCCTGACGCCTTGCATCTGCGTGGTGTGATCGCCCATCAAGTGGGAAAAAACGACATTGCCGTTAATCTCATCATGAGGGCCCTTGACATCAAGCCCGATTACGCCAAGGCGCACAACAACCTTGGCATTGCGCTCCAAGAGCTGGGGAAGCTGGAGGATGCCGCCGCCAGCTACCGCAAGGCCCTCGCCATCGAGCCCGATCACGCCGAGGCGCACGGCAACCTTGGCATTGTGCTCCAAGAGCTAGCCCGAATTATTCACGGCGCGTCGCGAATTTAACGGCGGACGTAGATTAACCTGTTGAAATGCCGTATGATTTTGGTGTTTGAACAAGATCATAGACACCAGGAAAACCTACGGCC
>DUZD01000240.1 GCA_013349695.1 Rhodospirillaceae bacterium | reverse complement strand
GCCGCCGGCTATTTCGCGGTTGAGAGAAATCAGGATATCCAGTCTTTTCGCTTCTGGTTGGCTGATGAATTCGACGGTATGCTTGTCGATGAATTTGGCCAAGGACAAAGCGTTGTTGCGTAATTCAATGGGAGTCGTGCACTCCGGCGACAGCAATTCGGCCTGGATGATGGTCCATAGTTGCCAGTTCAGCCGGATGGCCGCCAGCATGGTTTCCGGATCAGTCGACTCCTGCGCCTCCCTCATCCGGACGGCCGCCTGGGTCAGCGCCCAGGCCTCGGTTTGCCTCGGGTTTCCCGGCCGGGGGGGAGCCGCGTAGCTTTTCACTAACTCTTTTTTGTACATGAAATAACACCTTATGCTCGTGAGCAATCATCTCTTGCCCTTTTTTCAGGGCCTGATAAAGCTTTTTTTCATCAACCAGTTGCATAAGATCGTCCACCAGCTTTCGCGAACTCGGTGCCGCTTCTACATAATTATCAAGAAATTCCTTAAAACTGGATGAATGGAATTTCGCTTTTTCAGGAAAAAGATATAGGCACTGGAGGGCGTAATACGTACGGCTGGCGGGGGTGACGGCTTCCTCGGGTGTCAGGATATCGTCGTCCCGCAAAATCGCCGCGTTGTTTTTCACCAGAAGAGAAACATTATGAGAACTTGTGTTCTCGAGAACGGCCCCGTTGATAATGATTTTCTGCCCCTTTCTCAGGTGAATTTTCAAAGGCATTTATGCTGCTAAATCCCGGAAAAAATAAAAAAACAACCAAGGGAGCAAAAGCTCCCTCGGTCAAAATACGCCAATCGCAAGGCGATTACCTGAAGAGACCCAGGATCGACTGTTCCGCCTGTCCGGCGAACGACAAAGCCTGGATGCCAAGCTGCTGACGAGTTTGCAGGGCCAACAGGTTGACGCCTTCCTCGTTCAGGTCGGCAACGGTCAGTTTGCCGGCGCCGCTTTCCAGCACGCCGATGTATTCGGCGGTAAAGTCGGAACGCACTTGCAGGATAGCCACATTGGTCGCCAATGTCGCCGCCTTCGATTGAAGGTTGGAGATGGTTTCATCGAGGCGGGCAATGGCGACGTCCGCTCTGGCATTGAACGAAGCCAGGGCCAATGCGTTATCGAAGTTATATGCCGACAACATCTGCGTATCAAATCCGAGGACGCCACTGGTAACGCCTTCGGCGGTAGAGATCAACGTTGCCCCCACCGCGCCACCAGCGGTGTTGAGAAAGTAGGCGCTGGAATTGAAGTCGACACCGTCAATATCGAGCTTCGAGGTGGCCTTGTCGCTGAAACGGACGGAAAGCTTCGACGCTGTCGAGTTGAGCAGGTTCAAACCCTGATAGGACGCGTCGTTCACCAGTTTCTCAAGCTGCTGGGCCAGTTCTTTTAGCTGGGTGCCGAATTCGGCCCGTTGAGTTGCATCGCCGCTTCGGGCGCTGTCGATAACACCCTTCATCTGGCCGGTCAGATCTTCCAGGGCGTCCGACGCTTTCAAGGCGGCCTCCAGGCCTGCAAGGATGGACCCGTCCCATTCTTCCGGCGTCAATCTTTGGATTCGGTTCCATCCGACCTGTGGGACTTTCAGTCGCTTGGCCCCTGGCCGCGCCGTCTCATCCCCCGGCAGCCGCTCCACCGTTCCTTCGATCAGGCCAAGTCCGGCATGAACGCCGAATTCGTGGCTTTCCGACATCATCAGTTGCAATCCCAGACAGATGCCGATCAACGGTTTTCCATCCCCCGCCAGATCTTTCAGCGGTTGGATCAGTTGCCGCTCGCGTAACGCTTCCATGGCATCGGCAAAAGCCCCAACGCCGGGCAACAGCACCGCCTCGGCGGCTTGCAGATCGGCGCCCCGGCCGGTGAGCGTGACCTTCATCCCGGCGTGTTGACAGGCCCGTTCGATACTAAAAAGGTTGCCGAGGCCATAATCGACGATGGCGATTTTTGGGTCGCGAAGCGCCATCGCTCAAGACCCTTCCGCCGGCCTGACGTCAAAGCCTTTCCCGGCGAGGAACTTTTTCAGTACCCCAAGACCGCAATCGGCGATGTTCTTGT
The DNA here is from genome assembly GCA_013349695.1 of Rhodospirillaceae bacterium. Lineage (GTDB taxonomy): Bacteria > Pseudomonadota > Alphaproteobacteria > Rhodospirillales > 2-02-FULL-58-16. The sequence continues at coordinate 1,806 of DUZD01000240.1, read as the reverse complement.
TGCCGCCGCGGCGGCGCAGGAACTCGATGTTGCCCTCGGCGTCGAAGGCCTCGTCATCGACGGGCAGGGTCCGGATCAGATGGTAATGCAACAGCGAAGCGATGCTGACCGCGTCGGCCGCCCCCTCCCCGATCACTTCGGCGACATCTTCCATGGCGCCGCCGCCGCCGCCGGCGATCACCGGAACCGGCACGGCCTCGGCGATTTTCCGGGTCAGTCCGATGTCAAACCCCTTGCCGCCGCCGTCCCGGTCGATGGAGGTGACGAGAAGCTCTCCAGCGCCGAGTTCGACGGCGCGCGCGGCCCATTCGATGGCGTCGACACCCGTGCTTTCGCGGCCAAAATCGGTATAAGCCTCGTAGCGCCCTTTGCCCAACCGGATGGCCTCGATGGAGACGACAATGGTCGATGAACCGAATTTGTGGGCCGCTTCGGAAATGAGCCGCGGATTTTTCACGGCCGCCGTGTTCAACGCCACCTTGTCGGCGCCGGCGCGCAGGACTTGGCGGATATCGTCGAGTGTTCTCAACCCCCCGGCCACCGTCAGCGGCACGAAGGTCTCGGAGGCGGTTCTCTCGACAATGCCGAGGATGCTGTTACGGCCGTAGAGGCTGGCTACCGCGTCGATGTAGATTAATTCGTCGGCGCCCTCTTCATAATAGTGGCGGGCGAAAACTTCTGGTTTGCCAAGAACCCTCAAGCCCTCGAAATGGATGCCCTTCACGAGATTCGGGCCTTTGATCTCAAGGCGTGGAATAACCCGGACGGTCATGCTGCAAACCTCGAAAAACTCCTTCTTCCCTTCTTGCCTTATAACACGGCGGGGACAGCTAATCCTGTTAGAACGAGGAACCCAATGATTAATCTTTCGAGAGACAAAAACGGCCATTCTTCCGAGCCGGCCTACTAGAGACCAAAAGCCATCCCAAGCAGCGGCGCGAAGTACGAATTAAGTATGCTGTCACCGAATTTCCGAGGATCGGTTCGCGGCGCCCGCTATCTTGCAATCCCGGCGCGGGGCCATTATAATCCACGCCTTCAAAAGCGGTCCGGCCAGAAACCCGTTCACTTCGGTTGCAAGGGCATGCCCAGCCGCTGAAATCCGTCACCCATAAAATTCAAGGAAACAAAATGCCCAAGCTAAAGACCAAGGCCAGCGCCAAAAAGCGGTTCCGCCTGACCGCTTCCGGTAAGGTCCGGGCCAGCGCCTCGAGCCTGCGCCACAACTTGCGCAAGCGTTCGAAAAAAATGAGGCGCAAGGCGCGCGGCACCGGGATTCTTTCGGATGCCGACGCCCGCATCGTCAAATCCTACATGCCCAACGCTTGACAAGGGGAGGGCGATTCCATGACGAGAGTCAGCAGGGGCGTCACCACGCACGCCAGGCACAAAAAAGTCATCCGCCAGGCCCGTGGCTACCGCGGCCGGAGCAAGAACGTTTTTCGTGTCGCCATCGAGCGCGTCGAAAAGGGGCTGCAATATGCCTACCGCGACCGCCGCGCGCGCAAGCGCTCGTTCCGCAGACTATGGATTCAACGCATCAACGCCGGCGCCCGCGAGCACGGCCTCACCTATTCCCAGTTCATGCATGGACTGGGCAAGGCCGGCATCGAACTCGACCGCAAGGTGCTTGCCGATCTGGCGGTAAGGGAGCCGGACGCTTTCAAGGCCTTGGTCGAACAGGTTCAGACCGCTCTCGCCAATACGGCTTAAACAAAAGCCGATATTGTTTCACTACTGTCCCGTAAAAGCCCAGGTGTAAGTCTACAACATATTGTTTTAAAGGAGAAATAGCCGGTTTATGGG
>DUZD01000103.1 GCA_013349695.1 Rhodospirillaceae bacterium | reverse complement strand
CGGGAGCACCGCAGAGTGCTTGCCCATATGCGAAAAGAGGGGCTGGGGCTGGACCTGTTCCGCCATCTCGTCGAACGAATTTCGTACCGACTGCTCGAAAAGCTCTCTCCGTCCAAGCTACGCCTCGCCACGGCAGCGGCAATCGAGCACCACAATGCCGCGATCGCGGACTTTTTTCTGCGCCAGGATTTATTGCGGGAAATCCGCTCAGTCGAGATACGCCGCCTCTTCCTCTGGCACTTCGCCGAGGAGATCGAGCACAAGGAGGTCGTATTCAAGCTTCTTCAGCGCGTCTCAGATTCGCGCTTGCTGCGCGCCGCCGGCCTGTTCGCCAGTTGGGCGACCTTCCTTTTTTATCTTGCTGTTGGCGCCATGCTGCTTGGGCTGAAGACCCGAGCCATCTTTGCTGGCGCGTTTTGGCGGGAGCTGGTGTTGCATTGCGGCGTCCGTGACGGACTGCTCGTGGTTTTGGTGAAAGAATCGCTTCGCTATCTCAGGGCGGATTTCCATCCCCGCGTCGAGACAAGCCGGGACCTGCTCGGTTCGGCCCTCGCCGAGTTGGAGCGCTTGGGAGTAATGGGCCCCCGACCGCGGTTGATCTCGAAGATGCCGGTCGCGTTTCAAAAGAAAATGTTGCCAATCCTCAATCGGGTTCGAAGCTTGCGGCCCGTAGCGCCGTACTTCGAAGCGGCCATCGGCGAATACGATGGCGCCTGGGTCCAGAACGAGGGCGTGCGAAAGCTCAACTTCTGCACTTACTCTTATCTTGGTCTGCTTCGTCATCCGCACATCCAGGAAGCAGCGAGGCAAGCTATCGAACGTTACGGAACCGGTACGCACGGTGTCCGACTGCTTGGCGGAAATCTGGAACTCCACGACGAACTGGAAGCCAGGATCGCAACCTTCTTCAATCGAGAAGCGGCAATTACCTTCAGCTCCGGCTTCATGACGAACCTTGCGGTTATCTCAAGCCTCGTTGGCCGGGGAGACCATGTACTCTCCGATAGGCTAAATCACGCCAGCATCGTCGATGGATGCCGTCTTTCCGGTGCGGAGGTGGTGAGATTCAAGCACAACGACATGCTGGATCTGGCGAACCGGCTCGGCCGCTTGCCCGAGGACGCGCGCAAGCTGATTGTGGTCGATGCGGTCTATAGCATGGACGGCAACATTGCGCCGATCCAAGAGCTGATCTCGTTGCGCGACCGTCACCCAAATACTCTTTTGATGGTGGATGAAGCGCATAGCCTGGGTGTACTCGGCCCGAAAGGGCGAGGCGTCGAGGAACATTTCGATTGTGTCGGCCAAATCGATGTCCTGATGGGGTGCTTGAGCAAGGCGGTACCGGCCCAAGGCGGTTATATAGCTGGTACGCGCGACATGATCACTTACCTGCGCTTCAATGCACGAGGATTTGTATACAGCGCCGCACTGTCACCGGCCGTTGCGGCGGCCGCCCTGGCGGCTTTCGAGCTCATCGGCCGAGAAGGCGCGGCGCGGCGCTCACGGTTGATGTCAAACGTGCGTTACTTCATCCAGCGCCTACGAAATGCCAATTTCGATATCGGCAACAGCGCATCCGCTATCGTTCCGATCCTGCTCGGCAGTGAAGTACTCGCCTTTGACTTGGCGAGGCGATGTAACTTGGAAGGTTTGTATGCCACGCCCGTGACACACCCAGTCGTACCCAAGGGGGCGGAACGCCTGCGCATGAACGTTACTTGCGACCACCGGCGGAAGGATCTGGATTTTGCGATCAAGGTGCTTCAGCGAAGCCGGACCGCCGAGATTGCCCGCGCTGCTTGAACGAGAAGAAGGAGCAAGCGATGTCATATGGCGAATTAGGTTGTCGCCGGTCGCGGGCGAGTGCGGTGATGGCCGCCGCCATGGCGGCCCTGAAACTGGAACGCCGCGGACCCTTCACGGACGGTGCCGGCGCCGTCGAGGCGTGTCTTTGAGCCGACCGCTGTTTCCCCGTCGGGCTTTCAGCCGTTCTTCGTCACTTGCCGCGATGAACTTTCATTCGTACATATTTCCATAACCAACATGTGTTACCCACGGGACATGGAAAGGCAGAAAACCCCGATCCCTTGCCGCCCGCGACGTTTTAAGCGAACCGGACGGGCGGCGTTGGCCGCCGCCTTGGCGGCGCTCGCCGCTTTCGCAACCGGCCACGCCGCGGCCGGGCAATATGCCAACAGCCGTAGCCCCTACTGGACCGTCGGAAGCTTGAACCAAGTGCTTTCGGATGCCTGCCAAAAGCGGGAGTTCAATCAAATCGAACCCTTCCGGCTGACCTTGGGCTTCATCGGGCCGGCCGGCATGGCCATCACCGGCATCGCCAAAATGGGATGGAATCTCAACGATCCGCGGGGACTTGCCCAATCCGGCTTTACCTATCACTTTTTCAACGACGGATTATCGAACTGCCAAGTCTATTTGGCCGGATCCAGGTTGACGAGATAACCTTTCCGGCATCGATCCTTGGGATGAGCCGGCAAACATCGGGCATCAACCGCCGCCATTTCTTATCCGGGACGTTTTTTTCCTGGGCTTGGCGGGTGATTCGGGAGCGGTTGTTGCCGCCCCCGTCCCGGCTCTTCCCTGGGGGACGTGCTCGGCAAGAAGATGCTCGACGTGGGACAGGTTTTTCTCCGTGATTACGGTCATCCTTTCGGCTCCGTGGGAGACAAAAACGTCGCGGGCGTTTTCGAAAGCCGCCGCCGCGCCCTCCAAACGGGCGGCTTCGCCTTGCTGCTTTCCCAGCAGGAACAAGGCCGACCCAAGGGTGTTCTGGGTGGCCGCCCAGACAAGCGGGTTGTTTTTCTTTTTGCGCACTTCGAGGGACGCAAGACAGGCGTTGACGGCCTTTTCCAGTACTTCCGCGTTGTTCATCTGCTCGCCGAACACTTGTGCTGCCTGGGAAAAGTTGTTCATCGCCTCGGCCCAGGGCAAGGGTGTTTGTTGGCGGCTGTAAATCTGCAGGGCCGCTTGAAAGGCCGATAGGGAATGTTTGAGCGCTTCGCTATCGCCGGTCCGCATATGAAATTTGTAAAGGACCAGGCCCAAACGGTTCTGCGTTGCCGCCCACTCGCGCGGGTGGTCCAGCTTGGTGAAAACCTTTAAGGCGGAGGTGAAAGCATCGATGGCCGCGTCAATGATTTTGGTGCCGGCGCGGCGATCGGATAGCGCCTGAAGAACGGCGCCCAGATGTTTTTGGGTATAGGCCCAATCGAGGGGAGTCTCTTGCCGCGACAGGAATTCCAATGCCGATCGATAGGTCTTCGCCGCCGCCTGGTAAAGTTTGGCGGTGCCCCGCAAACTGGCCATCACGGCGAGGGCGTTGCCATAAAACATTTTAATCATGGCCTGCTCCCGCGTCGTCAGGTCCGAAGGCAATTCCCGAACGATGGCGGCGGCGGCATTCAAGGCGGACGGCAGGATATTGCCCAGCCTTGAAGTTTTGGCTTCATCCCGAACCACCGTGGCGGCAAGGCAAACGGCGTGGAAAAGCTCGAAATATTCCGGGCCGAAGCCGACGGGCAGCGACAGGGCGGCGGTCGGGGAGAAGGTTCCCGGCCGATCCTCTTCATCGGCCGCCGCCGAGACGAAACGCAGATAAATGGTTGTCCCAGGGGCCGGAACGTCTCCCCAGATGAGAAGATCGGCGCCGCTTTTGTCCAGCAATTTCCGGGCCGCCGCCGTCGCTTCCGGAATCTGATCCGCCGCCTCCCTGCCGGGGTCCAGTTCGAGCGGCTTGAGCAAGGAGCGGACCTTGATGCCTTTGCGTTTTTGCAGGGCGGCAACCAGGTGGCGGGTTTGGTTCTCGCCGTCCTCGCCACTCAGCGGCGAGACCCGGAACAGAAGGCGCGCCGAGCGGGAGCCGCTGTAAAGCTCGGCAAGGGACCGCAACAGGCCCGCTTTCGGCCGGTCTCCGTCCGCCGCCGGCACACGGACGGCGGACGGATCGACCAGCATCTCGTTGACGC
>DUZD01000246.1 GCA_013349695.1 Rhodospirillaceae bacterium | reverse complement strand
GTCGATGCTGGCGCATCGTCAAGCGCTCCCGACGCCCCGAGGGGACGGGAAAAACGACCCTTTGGGCGGCCTTACAAGGCTTCCGGACGTCGTCGCGCGCCGCTTGTGGTGGGTTGGCACCACGGCGCGACGCGCTCCTAGCCGGAAGCCTTGTAAGGCCGTTATGGGTACCTTATAGATGAGACGGAGCACTAGGTGGGCAAATGGAAAATCGTCACCATTGTCGGCGCCCGTCCCCAGTTCATCAAGGCGGCGGCGGTCACGCGGGCGCTCCGCGACGACCAGCGGATCGAGGAAATCATCGTCCATACCGGCCAGCATTTCGACCCCAACATGTCGGATACCTTCTTCGATGAACTGATGATCCCGGCGCCTCGACATCACCTTGGCGTCAGCGGCGGCGGCCACGGCCGGATGACGGGACGGATGATGGAACGGATCGAGCCGGTGCTGGCGGACGAAAGGCCCGACATGGTGCTGGTCTACGGCGACACCAACACGACGCTTGCCGCCGCCGTCACGGCGGCGAAACGGCACATACCCGTCGCCCACGTGGAAGCCGGGCTGAGGTCCTTCCGCCGCGGCCAAGCCGAGGAAATCAATCGCCGCCTCGCCGACCACGCGAGCAGCCTGTTGCTGTGCCCGACCGCCGCCGCCGTCGCCAACCTAAGGCGCGAAGGCGTAACGGACGGCGTCCACCACACGGGCGACGTGATGTTCGACACCAGCGTTTATGCCCGCGACCGCGCGGTAGAGCGATCCCGCGTCATTGAGCGATTGGGTCTTGAAGAGGACCGCTTCCAGCTCGCCACCGTCCACCGGGCCGAGAGCACCGACTCTCGGGAAGCTCTCGCCGCTGTTCTCGGCTACTTGAAAGAGCAAGCCCGACAAACCGCCCCCGTAGTTTTCCCCGTCCATCCGCGCACGGCGCAAGCGGCTGACCATTTTGGCCTCGATTTCAACGGCCTGGTGGCTTGCGAGCCGGTCGGCTATTTGGACATGGCGCGGCTGCTGTCGGCGGCGGCGGCGGTCTTTACCGATTCGGGCGGCCTGCAAAAGGAAGCTTTTTTTTACCGGGTTCCTTGCGTCATCCTGCGCGACGAGACCGAATGGGTGGAACTTATCGAGGCCGGTTGGAGTCGTCTGTGGCGGTGCGAAAACTTCAAGCCCAGGCGCGACATCGACGAGTACGGCGACGGCCACGCCGCTGAAATCATCATCCGGCTGATCGGCGAGTTTCTGGACGGCCGGGAAGAATAACAAGACACTTCCTGTCGCTCTTGAGTACCATCCGGCCCTCGAAACAGGATGCCAGCGGAAAAATCGCAATGAAGATTCTTGTCACCGGGGTCGCTGGCTTCATCGGCTCGAACCTGGCCCAGGCGTTGTTGGACAAAAGCCACCAAGTTGTCGGCCTCGACAACATGTCGCAAGGAAACAAGTTCAACATGGCCGGTTTCGACAATCACCCCGATTTCAGCATGCATTTCGAGGACGTCCGCGATCTGGCCGCCTTGATAAGGACCGGCGAGGGTTGCGATGTCATTGTCCATTTGGCGGCATACAAAATTCCCCGTTACAGCGACGCCCTCGACACCCTGACCATCAATGCCGCGGGCTCGGAAAACGTCGCCCGCGCCGCCGTCGAGCACGGCTGCAAAGTGGTCGCCGCCTCGACCTCCGACGTCTACGGGAAGAACCCCGACATTCCGTTCACCGAAGAGTCCAACCTGGTGATGGGCGCGCCGACGGTGAAACGATGGGCCTACGCCATTTCCAAGATGTTCGAGGAACAACTCCTTTTCGCATACCACGAGCGCTTTGGGATCGATGTGGTGATGTTGCGGTTTTTCGGCGGTTACGGCCCCAACCAGAACCTGACCTGGTGGGGCGGCCCGCAATCCGTCTTCATCAACAGCGCGCTGGACGGCGAACCGTTGACGGTCCACGGCGACGGCCAACAGACACGCTCGTTCACCTATGTCTCCGACCATGTCAACGGCATCATCGCCAGCGTCGAAAAACCGGCGGCCAACAATCTGGTCTTCAACCTGGGCCAAACCCGGGAAATCACCATCGCCGATCTGGGGCGGCTGATTTGGCGGCTGGTGCGGGGCGAAGACAACGAGCCTAAAATCGACTTCATTCCGTATGAGACCTTCGGCAAGTACGAGGACGTCCAGAGGCGGCTTCCCGACGTCAATCGCGCCCGCGACATTCTGGGCGTCAGCCCGCGGGTCGATATCGAGGAAGGTTTGCGCAAAACGATCCTCTGGCAGGTGGCCAGGCGGCGCGAGATGGGCATTTCAACTCCCGATCCCGTCTTGTAGGCGCGCCTATCCATGCAAAACGGCGCCCGGCCCTCGTTTTATCTCATCGTTCCCCTTTTCAACGAGGCTTCCAACCTGGAAAGGCTGTTCGGCTCATTCGCGGATGTCGGAAATGACTTTTCAGCCGATTTCGATTGCCGATTTATCCTCGTCGACGACGGCAGCGGCGACGGCACGGCGGAGCTGGCCAGGAAGCTGGCCGGCGGTCTCGGCGTGGAAATCCTCGCCCATGCCGTCAATCGGGGGCCCGGACGGGCCTTCGCCACCGCCTTCGAGCACCTGGCGCCTGTCTTAAAGGACGAGGACTGGGTGGCGACCATGGAAGGCGATAATACTTCGCGGGTCGAGCTTTTGCGCCAGATGATGACCCGCTCCAAGGAAGGATACGACGTCATCCTCGCCAGCCCTTACATGTACGGCGGTGGGGTCACCAACACCCAGACCTACCGCTGGTTCATGAGCTATGTCGCCAACATTTTCGTCAAGGAGATGCTAGGCATCTCGGGCATCATGACCATGAGTTCCTTCTTCCGGCTCTACCGGGGCTCGGCGCTGCTCCGCCTGCAGGACCGCTACGGCCCCGGCATCGTCGAGCGGGCCGGCTTCGAGTCCATGGTCGAGATGCTGGTCAAGATGGTCCATCTGAAGATGGCGATCTCCGAGGTGCCGATGGTGCTGGACACCACGCTTCGCGCCGGCAAGAGCAAAATGAAGGTGATGAAGACCGTTATCGGCTACCTGTCGCTCTACCGCCTGAAGGGCCGCTGGCGGGTGGACTAGGAGGCGACCCATTAAGACCGTCTCTCTGACATCCCAATCGCCGAATGGGAGATTTTTTCAGGACGTGAGAACAGGGCGCCGCCAACGCGTCGAATCCCGCCAAGGCTTTTTAAAGCAGGCCCAGGTCCCGCAATTCGCCGGCCATTTCCGCGGGCATCTCGTCAACTGCCTTGCCGCCCATTGCGGCATCGGCGGGAGCGTCCTTGCCCATGAGATAGCGCCACCCTTGAAACGGCTTGCAGGCGTGAAACTCGGTCCTGATCAGTTCCGCGTCCAGGGTCAGGACGCAGACGGGACGGCCGTCGTCCCTCCGCCTCCGCCCGATGCCGATGATCCGTTGGCGGCGGCGGATGAACCCCTTGATCAACCAGAACATCGAACCGCCGGCCAACAGTTCCGCCGCCCGTTTCGGCCTGTTACGGGTGAAATGGCGGAGTACCGGTTCGTCGCCGCGCTCCATGGCTTGCCGCAACTGGCCTGCCTGGACGCGGGCTAGGTCGGCGCCGTCGTCGACGCCGACGGCTAGCTTGAGCAAGTGAATGGTCATCGCCCTTGGCTTCCCGGCGCTGGCGATAACCCGCCGCAACTGGCTCCCGTCGTCACCATTGGGTAGGGAAGCCGCATATTTTTTGTCGCCCTGAAGCCTCGCAAAGCCGTCGTAGGGATGCAATTTAGATAATACAGGCCACTAACCGCATCGAAGTTATGCATTGTCATCCCCGGCGGCCCCGGCCAACCTCGTCCAACCGCTGGTAAGCCAATATGGAGGAGCAGCAATAAACTCCACAACATACTCCCACGGAAGAACGCCGGTAAGGGCTTTGTCAGAGCAAATCGGCTTGAGCCGGGGTGTGGCATTTCGTAGCCTCCGGGGATGCAAAATCCCTTCCGTTATTTCAACAGTTCGCCTGAGGTAATCCGCCTCGCGGTGATGAT
>DUZD01000116.1 GCA_013349695.1 Rhodospirillaceae bacterium | reverse complement strand
GGACCGAACTTTCGGGTCTTCCTCGGCAATCCGTTGAACTTCCGAGGGGCCTTGCGTTGTGGCGATGTAGACGCGGACGGCGTTCAATGAAGAGAGACCTCCGTGTCTACTTTCCGTAGCGCCCGGACCAAGTCGGAGTCCTCCTCGGCCAAGACCTGGATAACGCCATCGTGAGCTTCCGGCAAAGGGTGCTTGATGTAGCGGTCAGGGGCGCTACGTAGGAACAGTATCTTCGGAGCCTCGGGAAAATCGGGGGCCAGTTCAATGATCACATAGGTCTGGGTTTGCTCGGCACGGGACTGTTTGAGCCGAATGAGAACCCCTTCGCCGCCCCTGTGGTCCGCCTTGCCGGAGCTGGCCGCCGCCAGCTTCGGGAAGCGATATACGGCCGTCCTTTCCAGCAGCCTGTCCAGTTCGCCGCGCAGCCGGCCATCCTGCTCCAGGGCGCGCTCCAATTTCTCGTCCATCATACTGTCTGAACTGGTGACAAAAGAATATAGATCAGAGAAACCAATCCGTTGTATTCCACCTTTGAAAGTATCTCTACGGTCCGTGATCCCGTCCATGGTGGACAAAGCATCGAAGGCCAATTCAACCGCCATCTTTTGTTTTGATGTGAAGATGTTCCAAGTTGTCATGGCTCAACTCCCTTCGTAAAGAATATGGAATTGTTTCGTAAATACATCCTTGTCGGCATCGAACTGGCGGGTCCAGTTTTCATATGGCAGCCGGGCATTCTCCAGCTTACGGAGAAAGTCGGCCAAGTGCTCCTTGACACCCAGGAGGACCATCCCGCCAACAGCGAACCCATCGACGACCGCGCTTTCGTCCAGTCTCTCGGCACTAAACCCCCGCCGGGAAACGCCGTTGAAGGCCTCCCGGGCATCCGCCACCAAGGCAACCATGTCCTTACCAGCCTTATCCGCGTCGCCGATCATATCCATAAACCGATCAGATACGCTTTTTGAGCTTAGCATCACAACGTTATCCGCCGTTTCTTTTCCAATCCGGAGCAGATTCGCCAGGGGCCTTAGATCCAGATCCGGTCTCAGTGCTACGATCAGCGAAATCGCTTCCTCGTTCCTCGCCCGCACCAGAGCATAAAGGCTGGCGAGCAACATATTATCCATATGGAAGGATTTGCGGGCATATTCCTCCCTGCGATCCTCGTAGGTTACCAAGGCGCATTCGTCGATGATCCCACGGAGCTCACCCGCGTCCGCTCTCCGGCGAAGGGCCTGGGTAACCCTCCCCTGTTTCTTGGTGAACACTTCGCACCGCATAAGGGACAAGGCAAGGTCGAACGCCGCCTTGCCGCAATCCATCAGAAGCTCGAGTCCCGCCATCTCCTTGTTGTTGAGAAACTTGATGGCGCCGGCCGGCGGTTCCTGGAGCACCAGGAGGGGGCTGCGATATTCGTCAACCGTTTCCACCATGGCATGAATGCTGTCCGGATCCACCTCTCCCGCCTCGCGGTTGGCGCCTATGCTCCGGGCCCCATCCAAGGCATACAAGCCGGCGGCCTGCTCAAGGGCATGGCGCAGGCGCAGGAAAGCTCGGAACACCGACTCGTAAGTCTTGAAATCGCCCTCCGCGGCCGGCCCATCGGCGGTCTTGGATATCCAGAAGTCCAGGATCGTTTCGTCGTCGATGGCGGAAGGAGTGAAATCAACGCCATGCCGTTCCTTCATGAAGCCGATCAGACAATGAAACTTGCGCATGTTCTGGGCCGTCGGCAAATGATCCTTCAAGTAGTCGTAGACACACCTCGAAAGCTCGTTCGCGCACCTCGACACCGCGTCTTTCGAAATGCCGGGACCGAGCATCCCCGCGAATACGTCGTTCAAGTCTCCGAAACCGATGGAAGAAATAAGAAATTCCATCAGCGCCGACAGGAACGGCATTCGGGAGTACGTTATCGAAAACCCGCCATCGGAATAAGCAATGTCCACGCCCGAGTCGGTCACCGTCACTTCCGTTCCCCGCCAGGTCGGGTTCTTCAAGGAATTCCGGATGGCCCCTTTAAACCCGGCGGGCCGGGCCGGACCATGGCCCCAGAAGAAGTGGACATACCCTCCGCCGCCGCCACGGGCGTCCGCGACATGGACAAGGTGGCAGAGTTCAAGAACGGCGCCGGCGTAAGTCCGGCAGGAAACGGCTTTCGCCAAGTCACGGCAGATGGTGGGGGAGAACTTGATCTCGCCGTTCGCCTGGGTTTCTTCCACCAAACGAAAGACAGAAATCAATTCGCCGCTCTTGCCCGCTTCCAGGATAATGTTTTCCGCCGCTGGCCCTTCCACCGTGGAGCCTCCCAAGCCCTCCTTGCGTTACGTCATTGTAGGAGGTGACAAGAAAAAATCCATAATTACCCTTGTCATCCTACCCATGAGTGCTGGTGGCCGGCGCTCAACTGAAGCGGGGCCGGCGACCGTCGCGGATCGGCGTCCAGGGCGTCTCGTTCCTTTGCAGGCGTTCGCGGAACTTCCTGCGGAGTGTGTTCACTTTTGCCTTGAGCCTGTCCGAGGGACGGACTGCTTCACCGTCTACCGGCATCCAGCCTCCGCCATCCTCTTCGTCCCAGTAAGCCCTTGTGGTCTCGGACTCGGTTGCGGCGCGTGCACCGGCGGGCTTCAGCCAATAGTCGGCGACCTTCAGGTAGTGGCGCCAGTCCTTGTCCACGTCGGGCGTATCGAACATCCAGTAGTTATCCCCGTAAGAGCCGTTTCTATCCGCCGTAGCGCTGGCCAGGGCAACGGTGGTGGCGTCGCGCTCGTAGCGGCGGGACCAGCCGAGGACGGAGGAAACATAGCGGCGGGTGTAAGAATGCGGCCTGGCGTACCTTCCCCCTCCCTTCAGCGTACCGCCGTTGTAGTGGGACAGTGCCAGGTCCCAGCGCCCACCGTATTGACGATAGAGCCGCTCCAGGTAGGCGATGCCGAGTTGGATGTTCAGCCGGGGGTCCCATAGCCTGCCGGCGGAGACGTTGAATTCATCCATGGCCGTCTTGGGCATGATCTGCATGACCCCGCGGGCGCCGACGCTGCTCAGGGCTCGTTCGTCGAAGCCGGACTCCACCTTCGCCACGGCGAGCGCCAGAGACGGGGGGACCGTGCCGTTGCGTTGGGCTTCCTCAATGACTATCCGCTTGACTTGCGCCTTTGTCGCGGCTTCGGCGCTGCCGAGGAACAGGACGGTCGCGGCGATCAGGGACGTGAAAAAGATAGTTGGAAAAGTGCGCTTGTTAACGATCATGGGTCATGCCCTCCAAGGTCTTCAGCCATCGGCTGTCGAGTGTTGAAACGATTAGATTACTTACATTGATTTGCGTGCGAACCGCTATCGCCTCGCCCATCGGCAAGGCCGGGCTCAGCGCCAGCAGGGCGCGTCCGGAAGTGTTGATTGATGAAGGATCGACCGGCTGCAGGTCGCGATTATAAAACCGCCCGCCATGGTAGACGACGATAACGTCGTCGGTCCGGGGCTTGACGGCCGCAGCCTTCGCATCGTCCGCCGCCGGGGCCAGCATGGCGCCCGCCACCGCCGGGGTCTTGTTTTCCGCGACCCCCATGGAAACCATGGTCAGCACCATGATCGAGAAAAACGCCATGGCCAGGGCCAGGGCGATTTCCGTCATTGCGTTGCCGGAGCTTGTTCCTTCCATTTTCGGCCTTCCCATTCGTGTTGATCGATTTGGCTCCCGGCGCCATGCCGGAGGCTCTCGAATGGGACTATGGAAGGATGTGAGGCGGAAAATGCAGTGGAGGGCTAAGGCAACGCGCATAATTAACAGCATCATTCTTCCGACCTCTGGCTGATGGTATAGTTCCACTCTGGGTGGAATGCATCGCCTCTGAGTTCGATGCGTTTCATTTCGGCATCGGTGACCTTGATTCCTTTTGCATAAGTACCTGTGTCGAGTTCGCATTCGACATCGAGGCCGGCGGTGGTTGTCGTTGCGGCGATCAACTCGACGACGGCCAAGCGGCTTGCCGGAGATGTCCCGTTCGATGTTGAAAAGTTGAAGTAGGTGTCGCTCTCCCGGAGCCTTTAGGCTCCTGGTGATTCAAAC
>DUZD01000220.1 GCA_013349695.1 Rhodospirillaceae bacterium | reverse complement strand
GACCCTTCGGGCGGTCTTGCGAGGCTTCCGGACGTCGTCGCACGCCGCTTGTGGTGCACGGACACCACGGCACGACGCGCGCTCCTAGCCGGAAACCTCGCAAGACCGTCGTAGGGGTGCAATTTAGGTGATACAGGCCACTAGTGGCCCGCGTCACGGAATCAAGGACGACCATGCCGGATCGGAAGCGTCCAGCGGGGTGATCATCTCGCGTTCGTTGTGGCCGGTTAAATCAATGGAATAAAGCCGCGAGCCGCCGCCGCCGCCGTCGGCCCTGGTCGGCTGCTGGCGGAAAAACATGAGAACCCGGCCGTTCGGCGCCCAGGTCGGCGCTTCCACCAGATAATCCTCGGCGAGCAAACGCTCGCCGCTGCCATCCGGACGCATGACGCCGATGAAAAAGCGTCCCTTGCGCATCTTGGTGAAGGCGATCAGGTCGCCGCGCGGCGACCACACGGGTGTCGCATAGCGTCCCTTGCCGTGGCTAACGCGCCTGACGTCGCGGCCGTCCGAACCCATCACGTAAAGTTGCTGAGTGCCGCCCCTGTCGGAATTGAAGGTTATTCGTTTACCATCGGGAGAATAGCTGGGCGATGTGTCAATGGCGGAATGATGGGTCAATCGTTTAGTGACGTGGGTCCTGAGATCCATGTTGTAGATTTCGGAGTTGCCGTCCTTGGCCATGCTCATGATGACTTTTTTGCCGTCGGGCGAAAATCGCGGAGCAAAGGTCATGCCCGGAAACTCGCCTAGAACCTCCTGCCGCCCGGTGTCGAGATTGAAAATGTAGACGCGCGGAAGGTTGCCGAAATAGGAAAGGTAGATAATTTCCTGCAAGGTCGGTGAAAAACGGGGGGTCAGGACCAGTTCGGCGCCATCGGTGAGAAAATGGTGGTTTTCGCCATCCTGGTCCATGATCGCCAGGCGCTTGATACGCCGGTTTTGCGGCCCGCTTTCGGCGATATAGACGAGGCGGGAGTCGAAATAGCCGCTCTCGCCAGTGATCCGTTTATAAACGGTATCGGCGATCATGTGGCCGACGCGGCGCCAAGCATTGGGAACCGTCTGGTAGGCGATCCCCGACATTTGCTGCTCGGCGAAAACATCCCACAGGCGGAATTCCACACGCAAGCGGCCGTCGGCGATCATCCGCACCCGCCCTTGGACCAGGGCCTGGGCATTGATTGTCCGCCAGTCGCCGAAACGGGGAAGGTTGTTCGATGCTTGCGCGGTCTGGATGAAGGCGCGCGAGTCGATGCGGCGGAACAGCCCCGAACGTTCGAGATCGGCGGCCACCACCAAGCTGATGTCGCGCCCGAACCGCGACTCCGCCTCGGTCAAACCGGCGAAGTCGGTGATCGCTATGGGGAGCGGCTCGGCGACACCGCGCGTGATGTCGATTCTCAGTTCGGCCGCCGCCGGCCCGGCCGCGCCCAGCACCAGCAAAAGAGCCAGGACCGAAAGCGGGCGCGCCAACTGGCGGGGATACATTGCGGCCATCATGCTCCGAACATCTCCTTGGGATTGAAAACCAGAGTCATTGTCTTCCATCGGTCGTATTTTTTGCGCGGCAGCTTGAAAGGCTGACACCTCTTGTTCAAAACCGCCCTGAGCGCACTCTCGGCGGCGGCGCGAAAAAAGGAATCCGTCAGCATGCGCTGTTGTTGTTTAATCCTCGCCTGGCGCACGGTGCCGTCGGGATTCATGGCGACCCAGATCTCGATCACCAGATTCTCCGCGTCCTTGGCCCCGGCCGGCAGGTTCCAACAGCCAGCGATTTGCTGGCGCACCAAATCGATTTCGCTGATCGTCAGCGGCCGCGACGTATCGTAGCGCCGCGACAGCGACGCCAGGGCCTTGGCCGTTTGCCGTTCGAATGATTCGTCTTTCTTTTTCTCGCTCTTTTCCTTCGGCTTGGGCTTTTGTCGATGCAATTCCTTTACCGTTTTCAAGACCGAGGCGAAAGTGTCGGGCGGCTTCGGTTTTCGTTTGGGCTTCGCCTTGACGAGGCGGGGCGGTACTTGCGGCCGCGGTTTGGCTTTCGGCTTCGGTATGGTTTCCGGTGGCGACGGCACGGCGGCGACCTCCGGTTTCGGCTTCGGCGCGGGCGGCGGCGGCGCCGCCACCTTCGGCGGCTTGGGCGGCGGCTTCGTTTTGGGTGGCGGCGGTTGCCGTTTGGGCGCGGGTTTCAGCGCCGGCGCATTGGTGGTCTCGGCCACCGTCACGATTTCGACCATGATCGGCGCTTCGGTCATCGACAAATCGCGGCGCAATTCCGGCAGTCCGAAGTAACCGACCACCATCACCATCGTATGAAACAAGATGGAACGGGCGAAGCCTTTGCGCATGACCGTTGTCCGGACTCTTCCCTTTATTTCCCAGGCTTTGCGGTCAACTGGCGGGCGACCAAGGCTACCTTCTTGAAACCAGCGGCGTTGATTGCCCCCATCACTTCCATCACCCGTCCGTAATTGATCGCCCGGTCGCCGCGCACAAAAATCCGGACCTCGGGGTTGTTGCCGGCAATCGCCACAAGGCGCGGGGCCAGGGCGGCGATATCGAGCTCGGTATCCTGGAGGAAAATGCGCCCCTCGGCGTTGATCGTGACGGCCAGAGGCTCGATTTCGTCGGCAATCGCCGGGGCCCTGGTCTTCGGCAGGTCGACCTTGACGCCGACGGTCATGAGCGGTGCCGTTATCATGAAAATGATCAGCAGCACCAGCATGACGTCAACCATCGGAGTGACGTTGATTTCACTCATTGGGCGATAGCCGCGACGGTAAAAACGGCCATGGCCGAAGTGGCGCGAACCTGGGCGCGTGGAAACGGTCATGGTCAGTCCTTTTCCTCCATCTGGCGCGATAGAATGGCGGAGAACTCGCCGGCAAAACTGTCAAGGCGTCCGGCATAGCGGTCCAGATCCTTGCTGAGCTTGTTGAAAGCGAGCACCGCCGGGATCGCCGCCAGCAAACCCAGCGCCGTCGCGAACAAGGCTTCGGCGATGCCGGGCGCAACCACCACCAGCGACGTGTTCTTGCTGAGCGCGATCGCCTGGAAACTGTTCATGATGCCCCAGACCGTGCCAAAAAGCCCAATGAAAGGCGCCGTGGCGCCGGTGGAAGCAAGGAAAGTCATATATCGTTCGGCCTGATCCATTTCGCGGGCGAGGGTAATCTGCATGACCCGCTCGATCCGCTCGTTCAAACTCACCCGGGCGTCATCCTGCCCCGAGATTCCCACCGGAACCGCCCGCCGCAATTCTCGCATGGCGACGACGAATACGGCGGTCATCGGGTCGCGCGGCTGGGCGCCGATGCGGTCATAAAGATCGTCCAGGGAAATGCCGGACCAGAAAGACTGCTCGAATTCCGACGCCCGGGCGTTAAGGCGGCGAAGCCCGACCAGCTTTTCGAAGATGATCGCCCAGCACCAAATGGACGCCAGCAGCAAAATAACGATCACCGTCTTGACGATCGCGTCGGCCCTCAGAAACAAGGACCAAACGGAAAAGTCCATGGCGGCGACCGATCCGCCCAGCGTGACGGTGTCAATGATGTTGTTCTCCATTCTTCAGCCTTGTTGATGGGGTGGAAAAAATTCTCGAAACCGCTCCTTTAAAGCCGGCGGGAAGACGGGCCGCCCGTTTCGACGTCAAGTTCATGCAGGCAAGAGTGATTTGCATACGGACCAAATCCTCGGCGCCGCGCCTTACCAGCTGTTGGAGGCGAAGGGAAGCGCCGCCGATTTCCAGTATTCGCGTCTGGACTTCCAACAGATCGTCCAGCCGCGCCGGTTTCAGGTAGTCCACCGCCATTTGGCGAACCGCCAGGGCGATGCCGGTCCCTGGGCCGCCGCCGTCCATCAGGCGGGAACTTTCAAAGCCAAGGCCGCGTAACATTTCGGTCCGCGCCCGCTCGGCGAACTTAAGGTAATTGGCGTAATAAACGACGCCGCCGGCATCCGTGTCTTCGTAATAGACGCGGAGCTGAAAGACATGCGGTCCCTCGGCGCTTTCCCGGGGCGGCTCCCTAGTGGCCTGTATCATCTAAATTGCACCCCTACGATCGCTTTTCCCGTTTCCTCG
>DUZD01000248.1 GCA_013349695.1 Rhodospirillaceae bacterium | reverse complement strand
GCGGCGCGGATAGCGCGGCAGGATCGCCGACGTGAACCTGATGGCGCCGTCTCCCCGGTCCCGGATACGGGGCTGGCGCACCCTCACCGGGCCGACCCCCGTCTGGATGGCGCGTTGGCGGCCTTTGCCACAGGGCTTCGACCCCGCCGGTTGCCCAGCGAAATCGCCTGTCAGCTACCGGACCTTACCGATAACTGTCCGGGTGGATCCTTCCTCCACTGGTGATACGCGCCGTCGGGGCGCACCGAGAAATGCGGGCTAGCCGCGTTTCTTCCCCGCCAGCCTGAGGCGGAGGGCGTTCAGCTTGATGAATCCCTCGGCGTCGCGCTGGTCGTAGACATGGTCTTCCTCGAAGGTGGCGGTCTCTTCGCAATAAAGGCTCAGCGGCGACTTGCGTCCGACGACGATGACGTTGCCCTTGTAGAGTTTGACCCGCGCCGTGCCGGTGACCTTGGCGGCGGCCTTGTCGATCAGCGCCTGCAGCATCCGGCGCTCGGGCGAGAACCAGAAGCCGTTGTAGACCAGTTCGGCGTAACGCGGCATCAGCTCGTCTTTCTGGTGCTGGGCGCCCTTGTCCAGGGTCAGGCTTTCGACGGCGCGCCGCGCCGCCAGCAAAAGGGTGCCGCCGGGAGTCTCGTAGACGCCCCTCGATTTCATCCCGACGAAACGGTTTTCGACGATATCGACGCGCCCCACTCCGTGAGCGCCGGCAAGCGCGTTGAGCCTTGCCAACAAAACCGCCGGCGCCAGCCGGCCGCCGTCGACGGCGACCGGGTCGCCGGCCTCGAAATCGATTTCCACGTAGACCGCCCCGTCCGGCGCCGCCTCGGGCGAGACGGTGCGCCGGAACAGGGATTCGTCCGGCTCCCGCCAGGGGTCTTCCAGGGCCTTGCCCTCATAGGAGGTATGAAGGAGGTTGGCGTCCATGGAATAGGGCGCCTCGCCCAGCTTGTCCTTAGGAATGGGGATGCCGCGGTCTTCGGCGTAGGCGATCAGCTTCGAGCGCGAGTTCAGGTCCCATTCCCGCCATGGCGCGATGACCCGGATGTCCGGGTTGAGCGCGTAATAGCCGAGCTCGAAGCGCACCTGATCGTTGCCCTTGCCGGTGGCGCCGTGGGCGACGGCGTCGGCGCCGACTTCACCGGCGATCTCGATCTGACGCTTGGCGATCAGCGGGCGGGCGATCGACGTGCCGAGCAGGTAGGTACCTTCGTAAAGGGCGTTGGCGCGGAACATCGGCCAGACGTAGTCGCGGACGAATTCTTCCTTGAGATCCTCGACGAAGATTTGCTCGATGCCCAGCCGCTCGGCCTTGGCCGTCGCCGCCTCCACTTCCTCGCCCTGGCCGATGTCGGCGGTGAAGGCGACCACCTGGCAATGGTATGTGTCCTTAAGCCATGCCAGGATCACCGACGTGTCGAGACCGCCGGAATAGGCCAGCACGACCTTGTTGACGTCTTTGCTCATGGGACCCGCGCCTTATCCTTCGAGAAAAGCCGGCGCAGTATAGGCGAACGCGGCCAAGGGGCAAGAACGCTGCAGCCGGCGGGCGCTTCAAGCACCGCGATGATGGAAGTCGTCCTCGATGCCGGCCTCCAGCCGCTTTTTATGGCGGCTCAGGCGCGGGCGTTGGCTTTCCGAGCGAAGCTGGCCGCAGGCGGCCATGATGTCGCGGCCGCGCGGCGCCCGGATCGGAGCGGAATAGCCAGCGTCGTTGAGGATGGCGGCAAAGCGCTTGATGACGGCCGTGCTCGAACCCTCGTAAGGGGCGCCGGGCCATGGGTTGAATTGAATCAGGTTGAATTTCGCCGGAATCCCCTTGACCAGGTGTGCCAGTTGACGCGCTTCGGCTTCGGAATCGTTGACGCCTTTGAGCATAAGGTACTCGAAAGTGATCCGTCGGGCGTTGTTCGAACCGGGATACTCGCGGCAGGCGCGGAGAAGTTCGGCAAGGGGGTATTTGCGGTTGATCGGCACCAACTTATCGCGCAGGCCGTCGTTGACGGCGTGCAGGCTGACCGCCAGATTGACCCCCAGTTCCCGGCCGCATTGGCGAATCCTTGGCACCACGCCGGAGGTGGACAAGGTGATGCGCCGTTTGGAAATGGCGATGCCTTCGCCGTCCATGATGATTTTCACCGCCTTGGCGACGTTGTCGTAGTTGAACAGGGGCTCGCCCATGCCCATCAGGACGATGTTGGAGAGCAGGCGCTCGTCCCTTGGGCTGGGCCATTCCCCATAGGCGTCGCGGGCGACCATGACCTGGCCGGCGATCTCGCCCGCCGTCAGGTCGCGGACCAGCAACTGGGTGCCGGTATGGCAGAAGCCGCAGGTCATTGTGCAGCCGATCTGCGAGGAGATGCACAAGGCGCCGCGGCCGTCCTCGGGGATGAATACGGTCTCCGCCTCGTTGCCTTCGGCGAAGCGCAAAAGCCACTTGCACGATCCGTCCTTCGACCTCTGCCGGCGGCTGATCTCGGGCCGGGCGGCGGTGAAATGTTCAGCCAGCGTTTGGCGAAAACCCTTGGAAAGGGTGGTCATGGCGGCGAAATCGGCCTCGCCACGATGATATATCCAGTGCCAAAGCTGTTTGGCGCGGAATGGCTTTTCGCCGAGGCCGGCAAGGCGGCCAATCAACTCATCCCGCGAAAGGCCGATCAGGTTTGTGCGTTGGTCCTGGTTCATGGACTTGATATAGCGGTTTTCAAGCCAACGGCAAAAGTCGGCGCCGGTTTATTTGGGTCCTTCACCGATTAGCGGGAAAATCAGGCCGGCCCGCAAAAGTGGCCTCTTTCAGGCCCCCCAAAAAAGTAAGCCCCGCCTACTCTCTTGAGAGACCTTGCGGCCATTCTTCCGAGCCGGCCTGGGACCCACGGGGATGGCACCCTCGCGGCAGGTCGGGCCGCGATTCCCCGGTAATCGGTGAAGAACCTTTATTTGACGCCGCAGGCTTTGCCGATGGCTTGGTAAGCGGCGGTGAAGCCGAGCAGCGAATAGGTGTCCGTGGTCAGGGTGCCGCGGCTCGATATGCCGGTGACGATCATGGTGATGCCGTAGCGCATGGCCCGCGTTAGCGACCGGTCGTTCTCCTTGTCGTAAGCCCAGGCGTGGTCGCCGTCGGTGAACATGCGGAAACGCTGTCCGCCGATGGCCACCTCGACATCGCTTTCAGGCTTATAAGTATAGCCGGCGCGAATGCTGACCACGTCCCGCGTTTTCTCCGCCGGCCGATGGGTGACCAGAATATAGGTTTCGCCGCGCTTGCGGTAATCGCCCTTTTCCTCCGTCGGTTTGCTCCCCATATAACAGTATTTCTTGCCGTTTTCGGTGGCGGTGAAGGCGCTCCACTCCGAGAAGGTTCCGATCGGCCGCGCCCGCGCCGAGGAAGCGGCGGCGGAAAAAAGCAAGACAAGGACGATCAGGCAAGGCAATAAGGATCGTTTCGTTATCATGAGGCGCATTCATAATCGCCCCCGCCGGCATTGCCAAGCACCGAGTCGGATGACCGGCAATGCGCACGGAGGCGCTTCTAAAATGCGTGAGGTTCGTCCAGCCCCGCCGGCCATGGCGGGGATGATGAAACATCGGCCATGACCACGCCCGCTAATCCCATACTCGTCGAAGTCAGCCGCGCTGAAACGGTGGAAAGCCACCACCGCGGCGCCGCCGTTGTCGCCCGCGCCGATGGCACGGTGGTGGCGTCTTGGGGCGGGGTGGCGGCGCCGGTGTTCCCGCGCTCGGCGGCAAAACCGCTTCAGGCCCTGCCGCTGATCGAGACGGGAGCCGCCGAGCGTTTCGGGGTCAGTGACCAGGAAATCGCTCTGGCCTGCGCCTCTCACAGGGGCGAGCCCGTGCATACGCGGGCGGTCGCCGCTTGGCTGAGGCGCATGGGGTTATCGGCCGAAGACCTTAAATGCGGCGCCTCGCCGCCGAGAGACGAAGAGACGGCGATGGCGATGATGGACGCCGGCCAATTCCCCTCTCCCCTGCACAACAACTGCTCGGGCAAGCATACCGGTTTCCTGGCGACGGCGTTGCACATGGACGAAAAGACGGCCGGCTACATTCAACCCGGCCATCCCGCGCAGAAGCGCTGGCGCGGCGTTCTCCAGGAGATGGGCGGGGAA
>DUZD01000197.1 GCA_013349695.1 Rhodospirillaceae bacterium | reverse complement strand
CCAGGGGAAGTCAAGGCTGCCGCTTCGCGGCACCGCGCCAAGCGCGGCTTCGGCCTTGAGTTCCCCTGGGATTGGGGCAAAATGACTAGCAAGAGATGAATGGCGGAAAGTGGCGGAATCACGGGCTCCGAAAATCCAGGTGAATTCCACTCGAAACGTCGAGGAGCCCATTTTTTAGTCCATGAATTCGTTGGTCAGCGGATAGCGGCGGTCGCGGCCGAAAGCGCGGCTGGTGATCTTGACTCCCGGCGGCGCTTGGCGGCGTTTGTATTCGGCCCTGTCCAGCAGGCGCCAGACCATCCGCACCATGTCGGCGTTAAAACCCCGGGCGGCGGCGTCTTCGATCGGCATATCTTCTTCGATCAGGCATTTCAGGATGGCGTCGAGTTCGTCGTAGGGCGGCAGGCTGTCCTGGTCGGTCTGGCCGGGTCTCAGTTCCGCCGACGGCGGTTTGGCGATCACCCTCTCCGGCATGACCGGGCCGGCCGGTCCCAGGGCGCCCTTCGGGCTTTCTAAATTACGCCAGCGGGCCAAGGCAAAGACGGTGCTTTTGTAAACGTCCTTCAAGACCGAAAAACCGCCGCACATGTCACCGTAAATGGTCGCGTAGCCCACCGACATTTCCGACTTGTTGCCGGTGCTGAGCACCATGAACCCCAGCTTGTTGGAGAGCGCCATCAGGGTCAGCCCGCGCGACCGGGACTGGATGTTTTCTTCCGTTACGTCGGGCGAATGGCCGGCGAAGGATCCGCTCAACATCTCGCCGAAGGCGTTCATCGCCGGAGTAATGGAAATGCTGTCCAGCCGGACGCCGAGCAGGCGGGCCGTCTCGGCGGCGTCTTCCAGGCTTTCCGGCGAGGTATATGGCGAAGGCATCATCACGCAATGGACCTTCGCCGCGCCCAACGCATCCACCGCCACCGCCGCCGCGAGGGCGCTGTCGATACCGCCGGAAAGGCCGATCAGAACGCCGGCAAAGGCGTTCTTCCCGACGTAGTCGCCAAGCCCGGTGATCAACGCCCGGTAAATGGCCTCCGGCCCGGCCGCCGGCTCATCCACCGTTCCCGGATCGCAGGCCCATGCGCCGCCGGCCCGGCGCCGCCAACGGCTCGGCACCGTCGCCGATTCCCAGGCCGCCGCCAGGACCTGAATATCGCCGTTGCAATCGATGACGAAAGTTCCGCCGTCGAAGACCAGTTCGTCCTGTCCGCCCACCAGGTTGACGTAAATGAGCGGCAGGCCTGATTCCGCCGTTCGCGCCCGTGCCCGGTCGCGCCGCACGGTGGGCTTGTCCAACTCGAATGGAGAGCCGTTGAGGACAACCAAGATATCGGCGCCGGCTTCCTTCAGGTGCGCCGTCACTTCCGGCTTCCACATATCCTCGCAAATCATCACCCCGAGGCGGACGCCGTCGAAGAGCATCGGCTCGGGGCATGGGCCGGCGGTGAAGATGCGTTTTTCGTCGAAGACACCGTAATTGGGAAGTTCGTGCTTCAGGCCGACGGCGGCGATCCGCCCGCCGTCCAGCAAAAGCGATGCGTTATGGAGCGCCCCTTCGTTGCGCCAAGGCGAGCCCAGCAAGACGGCCGGACCGCCGTCGGCGGTCGCGGCGGCCAATTCCCGGACCCGATCCTCGATCAGATTCTGGAAATCCGACCTGAGCACCAAGTCCTCGGGCGGGTAGCCCGACACCGCAAGCTCGCCGCAGACCACCAGACGGGCGCCGCTGGCGGCGTCGCGGGCGGCGCCAATCAGGCCGATATTGCCGTCGATGCCGCCGACGGTGGGATTCAGTTGCGACAGGGCGATGGTCAAGGTCCTGCTCATGGAAGCGCGGGGCCGACGGCGCGGGGGGACGAGACATCAGAAATTGGGAACACTAGGGAGCGTCCAGGAAACTGTCAACAATGCCCGAACTGGCAAAGGCTTCCAAACTTTCCGCCCTTTTCCCTTCAGCGAAAGGCTGGCAAGCGAATGGCTTGCGGATAGGCCGCGAATAGGCGAAACTTCCCATCGTTTACTTTTCCGCGGGCCATTCATCGGCGGGGATGGGGAATGGCCGTTTATCCTTGGAGAGGCGCGAGCGATGGCCGACGAAACACCCGCCAGCAAAAGCGAGGACGTGGCGTTTTCCATATTTGAGCATTTTCTGGAAGTGCTGACGGCGGAAGCGGGACGCTCGCCCGAACCCCTGTCCGTCGAGAGCATCGAAGCGCTGGCCCGGCGGTTCAAGGAAAATGACAGCAAGGAATCCCTGGCCCGGTTTCACAAATACTTCGATGAATGCCTGCGCCAACATGAAAAGGATATCTGGGACGAGGCCAGGAAACGTCCCTTTGACCGCTTGCTGGTCAAACGGTTTTCCCGTCTGTTCCCCACCGAGGGCGAAATGGACAGCGGCACCGCCGTCATATCGCGCCGAATTCTGCCTGGTTTCTTCCTCGCTGTTGAGATGATGGCCGGAAAAGAACTCTTCGATCAATGCCAGAGCGCCTGCAAGGGCATCGTCAAAGCGAAAAAGAAACAAGTGGGCGCCGATTTCCATTGGCGGATTATCTACGAAGATGAAAACGCCAGAGAATTGGTCAATGACCTGTTCGGCGTCATCTCCAGCCACTTCGCCGATTTCGAAAAGCGCGCCGAATGGCTGCGCGATCTGATCAACAGCCACCTCGCTCCGCCCGAGAATTACGCCTTTGAAGGCGAGCATGTTCAAGACTGGAGCCTCGGCCGGGATGGAACCCTGGCACTTTTGAGAGAACTGTTCGCACCGTTCGAAGAAATGCTGGCGGACACCGAGGGCCGCCGTCATATCGAGGAGCGGTATGGCCTCAAGGCCTGCCGGACCATCGAGGAACTGGTCGGCAATTTCAAGCGGGAAACCTGACATCGGCGCGCCGGACAGGGATGGAATTGCGTTTGCCAAAGCAAAATTATTAGGCCGCCATGAAAGAACGATCGCCACGGAGCAAGGAAAAAGCCTGGACCGGAAAGTCCGGCCGCAAGGAACGGCCGCGTGCTGAAATTTTCAAACCGGGCGGCGAGGGCAACTATCAATTCGACGGTCTCGGCGGCGTCACCGGCAAGAAACCTGCCGCCAAACCGGCGCCCAAGCCGGCCAAAAGCCCATCGGGCAATGACCGTCTCGCTTCTCCCGCCAGCCAGAGCCAAGCCCTGGCGGAAACGATGGTCAGCTCCTTCCTCGACCGTCTGACGGCGGAGGCGCGGCGCAAGGGCGGCGTGCTTTCGATCGATGACTTGCAGGGCTTGGAACAGGAATTCGAGAAAAAGGCGGAAGCCCTTCAGGTCGTCTTCGAGAAGTCCTTCGAGGAATACGTCCGCGTCCGCGAACAGGCGGTTTGGGATCAAGTCCGCTCCTACCCTTTCGACCGGATGATCGTCAAGAAGGTGTCGCACCTGTTCGCCGACGGTAAAGGACTTCTGGAATCGGACGACACCGTATCGAGGCGCATCCTGCCCGGATTCTTCCTTGCCCTGGGGATGATGCTGGGATCGGACGCGGTCGAGGAATATCAGAACAAATGCCGCAAGATCATCGACAAAATTCGCGTCAAAAAAGGCGAATCGTTCGATTGGCAGGATCTCTATGGCGATCAGGAGGCCAACCAAGTAATCCTCGATGCCGTTATCAGCCTCGCCTCGCATTTCGAAGACCTGGACAAACGCATCGTCTGGTTCACCGATCTGATCAACGGCCATTTGGCGCCGTTTGACGGCAAGAAAAACAAGGACGAGGCCATCTGGACGTTCACCGGGGCGGCTTGCCTGCGCTTCCTCAACGCCCTGTTCGCCGACTTGCGGGAGACACTATCCACCGAAGGCGGCCGCTTGGCGGTGAGCAAGCGTTACGGTGTCGACGTCTGCGTCAGCCTGGCGGATTTTTTGCGAAAGCTGGAAAAGCACGGGCCAGCTGGCGGCAAAAATAAGGCTCGCCCCTAAATTCGCCGACGAACCAGGAAATTAGGCATGGGGGCAACCCGGAGTTTTATCCCACCGCCTTGATATACAAATCCATAAGTTTCTTGTTTCTCTCCATAAGTTTCGTCGTGAGTTCTTTTTGCCTTTTTAATTCATGGCCTTGCCGTTTCTGTTCGCCTTCCAACCGGACTACCTTGGGGTATGAGATATCCTTGTTGTAAC
>DUZD01000155.1 GCA_013349695.1 Rhodospirillaceae bacterium | reverse complement strand
AGGTCGGCGGGAACAAGGCCGCGGTACAGCTCATTGGCAAAGCCATTCGCGCCGGGCCAGTCAAGGAATCCTATTTCATCAATTTGGGCGAGGCGTTGAGAGCCGATGGAAAGCGGCAGGAAGCCATTGACTGTTACCGGCGGCTTCTCGCCGTCAACCCCGATTACGCGGTGGCTCATTTCACCTTGGGGAACGTCCTTGGCGAGGTTGGCGAACATGATGAAGCCATTGCTAGCTACCGGCGCGCTATCGCCATCGATGCCGATTATAGCGAGGCGGAGAACAATCTCGGCGTCGCCTGCCAGGCCCTCGGCCGATTGAACGAAGCCCTCGACAGCTACCGGCGGGTGATCGCCATCAACGCCGGTCACGCCGGGGCCCACAACAACCTGGGCAATGTTCTCGCCGACCTCGGCCGATTGGACGAAGCCGCCGCCGGTTACCGCCGCGCTATCGAGGTGAACCCGAGTTACGCGGAAGCCCATTGCAATTATGGCACGTTACTCGCCGATCAGGTCAAATTGGACGAAGCCGCCGCCTGTTACGGGCAAGCCTTGCGCCTAAATCCCAATTATGTCGAGGCCCACAACAATCTCGCCAATGTCTTCTGCGAGCAGGACCGGGTTGAAGAGGCCGCGGCCGGCTACCGGCGCGCCCTGGATATCGATCCGGATTACCTCGAGGCCCGTTACAACCTCGGCAATGTCCTGACCGTGCAAGGCAGGCTGGAAGAGGCGGAGGCCTGCTATCGGCAAGTGTTGGACGCCAAGCCGGAAGATGCCGAAGCCATTGCCCAGCTTTTTTATTTGTCGCGGCAAACCTGCTCCTGGCGGGACCTTGAGGAATTGACGCCGAAACTCGACCGCGCCACGGCAGAGGCTCTGGCGAAAGGGGAAAAAACGAAGGAAACTCCCTTCATCAGCATCGCCAGAACAGCCGATCCATCGCGCAACCTCGCTGTCGCCGGCTCGTGGAGCCGCGACATCGAAAAGCGCATGTCGGCGGTCCGCTTGGGGCTGGCCTTCGACCGCCGCCGGCGGCAATCGGCAAGGATAACCATCGCCTACGTCAGCGGAAATTTCTCCGACCATCCGACGGCGCACAATACTTGCGGCATTTACGGATTGCACAACAGGGACGATTTCGAGGTGTTGGCTTATTCCTTCGGCAAGGATGACGGAAGCGACTATCGCCGGCGGATCAGGGAATCATGCGACGCATTCGTCGACATTCGCGACCTCGGTCCCGCCCAGGCGGCCAGGCGCATTCACGACGACGGGGTCGACATCCTGATCGGCCTGACCGGACACACCAGGGGTTCGAGATTGGAGATTTGCTACCTTCGCCCCGCCCCCGTTCAAGTCGCCTATCTGGTTTTTCCCGGAACCTCGGGGGGCGGCATATACGATTACATCCTCACCGACCGCGTCGTGACGCCCGAGGACGAAGCCGTTTTCCATAGCGAGGAATTCGTCTATCTGCCCCATTCCTATTGGCCGACCGACAACAAGCAGAAAGTTTCGGGAAAGACGTTCCGGAAAGCGGATTTCGAATTGCCCGAAAAGGCGTTCGTGTACTGCTCGTTTAACCAGACATACAAACTCGATCCCGTGATGTTCGACGTATGGATGGAGATCCTGGGGCGGGTTCCCGGCGGCGTCCTGTGGTTGTTCAGGAGCAACCGCTTGGCCGAAACAAATCTAAAAAAGGAGGCCGAGGCCAGGGGGATCGGCGCCGAGCGGCTGATCTTTATCGACAAACTGCCGAAAGAAGAACATCTTTCGCGCCTGAAGCTGGCCGACTTGGTCCTCGACACGCGCATATACAACGGCCACACAACAACCAGCGACGCCTTGTGGGTGGAGGTGCCGGTGATAACCTTGCGTGGCCGCCATTTCGCTTCGCGGGTGTCGGCAAGCATCCTCAAAGCCATCGGCATGGAAGAACTGATCACGGAAAACCTGGAGGATTACCGGGATTTAGCCGTCGACTTGGCGAAAAACCCGCTGAAGCTCAAGACCATCAGAGAAACGATCTCAAGGAACCGCTTGACGACTCCCTTGTTCGACACGCCCGGGCTGGTGAACAGTCTCGAACAGGCATACAAACGGATGTGGGCCGATCACCAATCCGGCAACAAACCCGCGCCGATCACGCTCACGGATGACTAGAGTATTTCAAGATTGGTCGGCACCAGCCCGCTCCCCCGCCTGGCCACCCAATGCCATTGTACGCTGTGGGTGGCCAGGCGGGGGAGCGGGCTGGTGCCGCCTGAACGGAAAATGCTCTCTCATGTCCGATCTGGACGTGGGGTCTAGTGGCTTTTTCCGGCATCCCTTGGCGCGCTTGCTAACGCGCCAAGGGACGTTGGTAAGGGGATATGATGTGATTTTGGTGAATACACCGCAGAGAATTTCCAGACGGAGGGGTAAAAACCGTTTTTCTTTTTTTCAAGCTCTGATACCCTCATTTCCTCACTCCCTCATTTCCTCATTTCCTCATTTCCTCACTCCCTCATTTCCAACACGATTGCGAGGTTTTCCAAGATGAAACGTCAACTTGATGCGGCAGAAAACGGGGTCCATGCGACGGCGTTGAAGAAATGGAAACCTCTTGCCGAACGTGGGGCTGCCCCTGCCCAATACAATCTCGGTTTGATTTACTACAAAGGACAAGATATACCACAAAACTACAACGCAGCCTTCAAGTGGCTCGAACTTGCCGCCAAACAGGGGCTTGCCCGTGCCCAGTACAGTCTGGGTTTGATGTACTACCAGGGAAATGAAGCCCTACAAGATTACATTCGTGCTCATATGTGGTTGAGTATTGTTGCTTTTCAGGGATTTGAGGAAGCAATAAAAAACCGGGATAAAGTTGAGAAAATGATGACTCCTGCCCAACTTGAAACCGCACAGAAACTTACCCGTGAATGGATGGAGAAAAACGGGAAATAGTCAGAGAAGATTTTGGAGACAGTATATAGTTTTCCGTACAAGAAATTATATACTGTCACTAGATTTCTACTCTCCTTCATGCTTTTGGTGGCTGGACTATCCAGACCCCGTATTTAAAGCTCGGAGAGTAGCCACCTTCCAAACCAATTACCCCATCTCTGTGATCTCTGTGCCTTCTCTGTGTGCTCTGTGTTGAAAAACGACGTTGCCCCAGCCGCTGCATCACCCGCCGAAGCCGCGCTGGAAGCAAGAGGTTTATTTTAACAGAAATTGTGGGGGTCAAAATCGGATGGTAGACCCCAATCTTCAATCTTTGTTCATGTCTAATCGCCACGAATCGCTTTTTCCAGCAGGGCGGCGGCGGCCAAGCTAGCGAATTTTTTCGGCCGGAAATAACCGCGCCGGAGAAACGATTTCCCGTTGCGCGGCGACAACCGGCAGTTCCCGTGTCCCGCCGTCAAATCCGGCCCGGATCAGGCCGAAAACGGAAGACACGGCCAAGGCCAAGGCGTCGCCCGGGTCGGAGCGTTGAAGATAGCGGGCCAGGAAAAGGGCGGTGAAGGTATCGCCCGCTCCCTTGGCCGAAACGGGAATGCGCGGCGTTGTCACCAGCCAGGCATTCGTTCCGGCGACCGCCACGGTCCCGACGGCATCGGCGTCATCCACCGTAACGGAGGTCACCACAACCATCCTGGCCGCATCCCGCCCGACCACATCGGCGGCGCCGACGGCGGCGGCGGAAGAGCCGATCGCAAGGCCGGAAAGAAACTCCATTTCAAAAGTGTTGGCGATGACCATGTCCGCCGACGGCACGGCCTCGGATTTGAAAAAAGCCATCTGTTCATCGCCAACGTAAAAACCTTCCTCGTGGTCGCCCATCACCGGATCGCAGACGTAAAGGGCATCAGGGTTGGCGGCTTTGATCTCGGCGGCCGCCCCGAGCACCACCCGGCCGGTTTCGAGACAGCCGAGATAGCCGCTTAATATTGCCCGGCATTGGGGATAGACGCCGCGTTCGCCGATGCCTTCGATGACATCGGCGACCTCGCTCGCCGGCAAGACCCGCCCACGCCAATCGCCGTATCCGGGATGGTTGCTGAACTGAACCGTCGCCACCGGCCAGACCTCGTAGCCCAACCGCTGCAAAGGAAACACCGCCGCGGCGTTGCCGACATGCCCGTAAGCGACCTGCGATTGGATGGAAAGAATGGTCATGAAGTGATCCGCTCTACTTCAATAAGTGACCGTAACAGAATAAATGAATCACCATCCTCCCTTCCGTCGTCATGGCCGGACTTGATCCGGCCATCCACGGGCCCCGCGCTCGGCATCAACCGCGTGGATACCCGGCTCAAGGCC
>DUZD01000239.1 GCA_013349695.1 Rhodospirillaceae bacterium | reverse complement strand
CATTCCTCCATATTAAAAAGGTCAGAATGCGCCAAAATCTCTTAATTAAACCTGGACCACTTTTCGGGGGTCACGCCAGGGCCACGTCCCGATCATCGACGTCAATCCGCGCAGGTCCGAACGCAAGCGGCAGCTGGCCGACGAGGCGCGGCGGCGAAAGCGCGCCGGTTACAGGCTGGCCGAGGATGTCCGCCACAACGAACGGAGCACCGTCGAGCGGGTCGGTTGCCAACCATTTAGGTTCCTCGACGCTGCCAGTGGAATTGCGACGGTTATCTCCCTCCAGCAAGAAATGAATGGCCGATCATAACGCCGTCCGCGGAGAACAAACCGGCGGAATTCCACTTACAACGTCGAGGAACCAATTAATTTATCCGACATTTCCTAGATAACGTTCAAACCGGCCCCGATTATTGCCGAAAGTGCTGGATCAGAGAACAGTAGGCCGGGCCACTGGCTGTATGGCAAAGAATTAGGCGGTCCGGCGGCCGCCGATGGCCCGATTTTGGCTGATTTTTTCTCGTCTGGACACACCTCTCTTTCTGTCATCTCCGTTACCGCTCTCCCGTTCAGGCTGGTACCGGGGGTGATCGACGCAATCCATCGATCAGCCGCGGGATTTCCTGAAACAGACCGCGGGGCACGGCGATCTCCGCCATCTGGAACGTGACGTATCAACCGTGCGGTAGACAGATTCCTCCGCCAGCATCACGAATTTCCGGTTATGGCCGAGGCCGCCGGGCGGGCGTTCCCGGCGGGCCGGGCATTCATGCCGGACGGCTTTTTGGGTTGGCCCGGCCACCTTTCCTTGACCAATTTCGGATGAACTCAACGAATGATTTTATCGCTACCGGCTTGCTGAAATAGTAGCCTTGCGCGAAGTCACAACCTTGAGAGCGCAAAAATTCGAGCTGCTCTTTTTTCTCCACACCTTCCGCCACAACTCTCAAGTGTAGCCTATGCGCCATGGTGATGATCGCCTCGATCAACACGGCATCATCCTTGTCGACCGTGATGTCACGCACAAACGAGCGATCTATCTTAACGTAATCGACCGGAAATTTGTTTAGATAGCTCAGGGACGAATAGCCTGTTCCAAAGTCGTCCAACGACAGGATAACACCAATATCCTTCAATGATTTCATCAAATCAATGCTACTTCCGGTGTCTTCCATGACCAGGCTTTCGGTGATCTCGATGGTCAACATATCCGGCGAAAGGCCTGCCTCGCCAAGTGCCTTCGTGACCAATTCTTTTGAGAATCCATGCCTGATTTGGCGGCTGGAAAGATTGATCGAAACGCCGGGAGGCCGCGCCGCCGCCTCTTGCCAATCCTTTGCCTGCTTGAGCGCCGTCCGTAATACCCACTCACCAATAGGACCGATCAATCCTGAATCCTCGGCGACTGGCATGAACTCATCCGGAGGCATGATGCCTTTTTTCGGATGATGCCAGCGCAGCAAAGCCTCGGCGCTAATTACGTGCCGCGTTCGCAGGTCGATGATGGGTTGGTAGAGGAGGGCGAATTCCTCGCCTTCGATGGCCTGGCGCAAGTCCTTCTCAATGGCGACACGGCTTACCGCCTTGGCATTCATCTCCGGAGTAAAAAACTTGAACAACCCGCGCCCGGATTCCTTCGCCGCGTAGAGGGCCAGGTCGGCGTTCTTGATAAGAGTATCCAGCTCTGTATCGTCGGTGGGATATGCCGTGATCCCAATACTGGTCGCCGTGTATACTTTCTGGCCTTGCAGAATAAAGGCTTCGCCCAAGGATTTAATGATCCTTTCGGCGAGCGCCACGACATAGTCGCCGCTCTTGAGATCCGGAGCGATGATGGCAAATTCGTCCCCCCCCAACCTTGCCACGGTATCCGTTTCTCTTACGCATCGGAGAAGCCTTTTGGCGACGCCTTTCAGCAGCAGATCGCCGGTCGGATGGCCGAGCGTGTCATTGACGATCTTGAAATGATCCAGGTCGAGATACAAAACCGCGAATTGGCTGCCGTTGCGGTGTGCTTGAGCCAACGCATGGCTCAATCGATCCTGAAACATGACGCGATTGGGCAGGTCGGTAAGAGGATCATGCATCGCCAAACGCCGCATCGACTCCTCGGCCTTCTTTCGGTCCGTGATGTCGATGACCGTTGTCAACGCACTTTTGGCGACACCGTCGCTGGCCAGCAGGGGGGCTCCGGAAACCACCACGTAGCGGCTGTCGCCGCCGCCCTTGGGGGTGATTTCAAGCTCCCACTCGGCCGTTTCGCCGCCAGACAAGATCGCCAGGTGCTCCTCCATGATCTTGCGGCCGTCCCCGCCCACGTATGCTTCATAATGATCGCCGCTCAAATCATCGTCCCGGTTCATGTTAAAAATGCGGTTCATCGCGGCGTTCGCGTAAAGCGTTTTACCGTCGAAGGAGATATGCCAAATGCCGACCGGACTGCTTTCCGATAGAGTCCGATACCGCCTCTCGCTTTCTTCCGCTTTGTCGAGGGCCCCCTTGATATCCTCGCGGGCTGAATACAGTTCCTCGGCGACCCGGGCATGTTGAGCGCTTAATTCCTCGAAGTCTTCCTTTGCGGCCTGGAGATCCAGCAGTTGCTGTTGCAACTCCGCCTTCGCCTGGCGCTCGTCGCGAAGCTGCAACGAGGTTCGTTTCCTATCGAGCCCATGGCGAATTGCGCGGGCAAGACTCTCCGGTTCGAGTTGTTCCGCCAACAGGTAGTCCATTGCGCCGGCCGCAATGGCTTCGAGCCCGGCTTCATTGCCGCCAGGATTGGTGAGCAGGATGACGGGGACGCACCAACCGGAGGCCACGGTTTCGCGGATAAATTCTATTCCGGAGCGGCCGGACAGCGTCTCGCCCACGAAGCAGATGTCGTGGGTCTCCTCCGCGATGGCCTTGATCGCGGCGTCATAAGACGTCGCCCGCTGGACGCCAAACTTTTTCGGATCGCCGCGAAGGAGCAGCGACTCGATCGTCTCGGCGGGACCGCGGCCATTGCCGGCGATTAAGACGGCGGTAGTGCCGTTTTGAGTTTCGGAGATACGTGGCAATGGACTGAGATTCCTTAATGCAATCTCGGTTTGGACTATCCTATCCCCAATTGTTCATGGCAGCCAAGAGGTATTGGACGAGGCAAGGGACGTGAAAGGAGGTCTGTTCCGGGCCGGCCGGACGAAGGGCAAAGTGGCACAACCAAAACCGGAAAACCGTTGATGACAAGCGGCTTGGTTGCTGCTAGTGTTTTCATTGAGTTCTTTATTTTTGCAACGGATCGGGTTTTGATTGGCGTGAGGGCCGTGCGTTGCGTGATTGGCGGTGGCGGGAGGTTTCCGCGGCCGTGTTACGCGCGGTCTCAAAAGCTTGGCGCCTCGCGGCGGATGAACGGGCGAAGCAGAGGACAGTTTTTTCCAACGACTTCCTTCATGTAAAGTCAGGGAGAGAAAATCATGGTGCCAGAGATCGTCATGGCGAAAATCGATGGAGGCGCGCAGGCCGTGCAATTGAAGGCGATGGCCGGGAAATCCTTCACGATCGGCAAAATAACGGCCGCCGGGAAGGGGCTGGGAAGCTGGCTGTTCATGGCCCCCGAGGGAAGCGCCGGGGCGCTCGGCAAGGGGACCATTGCCGTCAAGCTCGAGGGAACTCGACAGGCGGCCGAATTGACGTCGCTCGTCGGCAAGTCCGTGACGGTGGGCAAAGCCCCGGTAACCGCCGCCGGCGCCGGCCATTGGCTGGTCCTGCATCCGAACGCCGGTTTGGCGGCGAAAGGGATTGCCGGGGCGGCGGGCGGCGGCGCCGCCGGAAAAGGGCTGGCCGGTTCCGAGATGGTCATGATGAAGCTGGAAGGCGCCAAGCAGGCGGCGCAACTGCCCATGCTCGCCGGCAAGAGCTTCACGGTCGCCACTCCCCCGATGGCCGGCAAGGAGGCCATCAACTGGCTTTTTCTCAAACCCACCGGTGGCGCGGGGCTCGCCGGCAAGGATATGGTCGCGCTGAAGGTTCAGCATGGCGCCGCCCAGTTGCCGACCCTGGTCGGCAAGACGGTGACGGTGGGCAAGTCGCCCTTGGTCGCCGGCAATGCCGGGAAATGGCTGGTGCTGCAAACCGGCGCGGGAATGTCGACGAAAGCCGCGGCGGCGACCACCGTTGCCGCCAAAAGCGTCTATATGGCGAAGGGCGTGACGGTCGCCGGCACCGTTTCCAAGGGGGCGGCGACGGCGAAAACGGCGGTCGCCGGGAAGACCCTGGCCACCGCCACCGCCACCGCCGCCAAGGCGGCGGCGGGCGGAACCATTTGGACGGGAACCGGGTTCAGCCTGGGGCTTGGCTTGGGCCTGGGCGCCTTTGGCCCGGTGCTCCTGGGGG
>DUZD01000121.1 GCA_013349695.1 Rhodospirillaceae bacterium | reverse complement strand
GGGGGGGCGCCGTCGATGCTGGCGCATCGTCAAGCGCTCCCGACGCCCCGAGGGGACGGGAAAAACGACCCTTTGGGCGGCCTTACAAGGCTTCCGGACGTCGTATGGATACCTTATAGATGAGACGGAGCACTAAGAGATGAGCGGCTTCAACGTTCCGCTGACGGGCGGCGGCCGGAACGTCTGGGCGGCGTTGTGTATTTTGCCCGTCTGTTATTTCGTGGTGTCATGGATTCTGCGTGCCGATGGCGGTCCATTCTGGATGTGGCACATCGCCGATCCCTCTTATTTTTATCTTTTCGATTCGCTGAATCTCGTCAACCTGACCACGCCGGGACATCCCTATCATCCGGGAACGACGGTTCAGGCGTTGGGAGCCTTGGTGTTGAAAGCCGCCTATTTGACGTCAAGCGGCGAAGAAATCACCCGCGCCGTGCTCGCCGACCCGGAATCCCACCTCCGCCTGATCAGCACCGTGATTATCCTTCTCAACGCGTCGGCCCTTTTGCTCTCCGGCGCCGTCGCTTATGCCGTTACGCGCCACCCAGTCCTTGCGCTGGTCATGCAACTGGGGCCGTTCCTTTCCATGGTGACACTGAAAACCGCCTACCATGTCAAACCGGAACCGCTGCTTATTTTCACCATGTTGGTATTGGGAATGGTGACGTTGCTGGCGCTCGCACCCGGTGCTCTGGAAAAACACCGGTGGCGTTTCGCCGTTGTTTTTGGACTGATCGCTGGTTTCGGCGTCGCCACCAAGGTCACTTCGGCACCGATTTTTTTGTTGCCGGTTTTCCTCCTTGGCGGCTTCCGATATCTCGCCATTTACAGCCTGACAACGTTGCTTTCGTTGATCTTCTTCACCTTGCCGGCGATCGGCGCTTACGATCTGTTCTTTGCCTGGATGGCGAAAGTGTCGGCGGGAAGCGGCGCCTACGGCGGCGGCGAGCAAACGGTGATCGACTTCAGCCGCTATCCGAAGAGTGTCATCGAAATTTTCGGCCGTCCTATCCTTCACCTTCCCTTTCTGCTGTCGCTCATCGCTTTGGGCGTCGCCTGGCGGCGCCGGCGCCGGGGGCTTTCCGTGCCCGGAGCGGAAAGCCGCGCCACCGCCGGCTTCTGCCTGGCGGTTCTCGCCCAGGTTCTGCTGGTGGCCAAGCAGCCGACGGCTTTTTACATGATCCCGGCCTATATGTCGGGGGCGCTAGGTATCGTTCTTCTCCACCGGCTGGTCGCCGGGCTCGGGCTGGGCGGCGAGAAATTGCGGTGGCGGTCCGGACGGGCCTTCGCCTTGCTGATCGGTATTCTGGTTATCGTCCAGGCAAACAGCGTTCTCAGGCTGGACCGGGAGCTCGAGGACAAATACCGGACGGCCCTGACGGTCGAAAACGCCCGCTTCGGTAAGTGCGCGCGCATTTATTTTTTCCCCGCCGCCAGCCAATCCTTCGCCCTCGCCCTGGGCGACTGGTGGACAGGCGGCCGGTTCGCGGCCAGCCTTGCCGGCAAACGGCCGGCCAACGATTTCTGGTTCGAACAAAACACCTGGGAATTCCGCGATTGGAAAGGCCCGAAAAGTTTGCCCGACGTTCTTGAAAGCTTCCCATGCGCCTTTTTCCGCGGCGGCCACCCCGGCCCCATTTCCACATACATCGAGGAAACCGTTCCGGAGTTGGAATACGAGGTAACTTGTTCGACCCGGGACGAGCGGATTTTCACCATCGGCGTCGACTGTCAAGGGCGGACCGAAAAGACAGAAGGCGGTCGGGGTAATCGGTGAACACCGAGGAGACGCCCCAACCAAAGAGGGTTTCGGCGCGGGCCTTTTTGTTCACCGTGAAACACCTGAGGCGAAAGCCGGCCCGACAAATCGAGCTGGCCATTTGGGGCGTCAGTTTTCTTGCCCGGCAATGGAGAGCGGCGCAGCCAAGCCCGCTGAGCCGCATGTTCCAGTCGGCCGGGATTTTCAAGAAATTCATGGCGCGCGGGAGGCCGGGAGCGGTATCGCCGGCGGCGGCCAACGCCTCGGCGCTAAAGCTGGAAATCAACGGCGGCGGCAGGAATGGCGGCCATTCCTCTTGTAAAATCGCCGCGACGAGGCGTCCGGTTTCGGTTTCGCGGCCCGCCGAGGGCTTGATCTCGACAACGGCGCCGAGGACCAGCTCGGCGAGAACGGCCATGGCTTGGCGCAAGGTCGGGACGGGCTCGCCCAGGAAAGCGTTGCCGTACCAACCGCCGGCATCGAGGGCCTGAAGTTCAGCAAGGTCCTTGCCGGCCACCGGGCCGCGGCCGTCGGTGGTCCGCCGCAAATCGTCGTCGTGATAAACGATGACCTCGCAATCGCGGCTTAACTTGGTGTCGAATTCGACCCAAAGGGCTCCCAGCTCGGCGGCCTTGCGGATGGAGGCCAGTGTGTTCTCGGGCGCATGGCCGCGGGCGCCCCGGTGGCCGATGACCGGCGGTGCTTCCAGGTCCGCGAAAGAAGCCCTCCTTGGTATCACCCCGGCTTCCTCAACGCTCGCGCATGGCGTCCTCCATCGACCTGAGGAAAGGGTCGAGTATGTATTCGAGCACGCTACGGGTGCCGGTGCGGATGCTTGCCACTACCTGCATGCCGGGATACAGACGGTATAGCAGGGTGCCGTGCTGGAACTGGTTTTTCTCGGTTGCGATGCGGACCTTGTAATAAGGGACCCCCTCGGGAGTGATCAGGGTGTCCGGACTGATGTTGACGACCTTGCCATCCAGGCCGCCAAACCGCGCGGCGTCGGCGGACGCCAGCTTGACCAATACCGGCTGGCCGGCACGGATGTATCCGATATCCTGGGTCGGCAGCTTCGCTTCGATGATCAGGCGGTCGCCGCCGGGGACGACCTCGGCAACGGTCTCGCCTGGCCCGAGAACCCCGCCAAGGGTGACCACGGACAAGGTCTTGATCACCCCGTCGACGGGCGAACGCAGCACTTTGCGCAGCACCCTGTCCTCGAATTTCTGCATCCGCTGCATCAGTTCGTTTAATTTGAGGCGCGCCGTTTCCAGTTCTTTCCGGGTTTCTTCCTCGAAGCTGCTTTGGATGCCTTCGAAATCGGCCTCGGCTTTCTTCAGCGCCGCTTCCGCCCGCGGCCCGGCGACGGTGTCTTCATCGATGAGTCCCTTAAGACGGCTTTCTTCCTTCATCAAATCCAGGTGAGTGTATCGGTTGCTCAGCTTTTCCTTGAGCAGTTCCTCGCCGATGGCGACCTTTTCTTGCTGCAGTATCAGATCTCTTTTCCGGTTTTCGAGCCTGACGGAGATTTCCTTGATTTCCTGCCGCCGCTGAACGATCTCCTCCTTGTTGCTGGTGAGCTCGCTGAAGCGCCGTTTTTTTCTGGTCTGGAAAAATTGCAGGGTTTGGCGGACCATCTCCGGGTACTCGGCAAGCAAGTCTTCGGGGAATGTCGGATTTGTTCCCGCCGCTGCCGCTTGCAGGCGCGCGATCTCCAAGCGAAGCGCCGTGACGTTGACGCGGATCTCCCCGACATCGGCGTCGCTGGCCGTCGGTTCGAGGACGACCAGGGGCTGGCCTTTTTTGACCACTTCCCCTTCCCTGACCAGGATTTCCCGGACGATGCCGCCTTCCAGGTGTTGGATGCTCTTGACTTGGCTCGACGGGATGACTTCGCCCATGGCCGTGCTGACGATGTCGAGAACGCCGTAAGAGGCCCAGATAAAGAAAGCGGCGCAGGCGGTCAGGGACAGAGCGAGAAACAGGTGCGGCGCCTTGCCGACACCGTCGTCTTCGGTGTCGTCTTGGTCGGCGCCGTCTTGCGGATTTTCGGGACCGATCATGGTAGCTATCCGGTTGGCGTACCATGACACACGATCTAGAATGGCTTTCACACGATCTAGAATGGCTTTCAAATGAGGAATTGAAGTCATGTCTATACCTAAAGTCGATCTCGCTAATCCTATCTACCACAACAACGACGCGGCGCGGGACTATTTAGAAACCTTGCTTTGGCCTGATGGCCCGACTTGTCCAGGCTGTAACGCCAAAGGCAATCGGATCACCAAACTCAAAGGTAAGAGCACTCGCCCTGGCGTC
Organism: Rhodospirillaceae bacterium; assembly: GCA_013349695.1. Classification (GTDB taxonomy): domain Bacteria; phylum Pseudomonadota; class Alphaproteobacteria; order Rhodospirillales; family 2-02-FULL-58-16. Next base: position 320 of record DUZD01000121.1, on the reverse strand, counting down.
TATAAATGTAAGGACTGCCGCAAGCCTTTCACCGTGACGATTGGAACCGTCATGGAGCGGAGCAAGGTAGCACTTTGCAAATGGGCTCTCGCCGCGCAATTGATGGCGTCCAGTAAGAAAGGCATGAGCGCCCTTCAACTCCAAAGGATGATCGGCACGAATTACGAAACCGCGTGGTTCCTTTTCCATCGGCTTCGTGACGCGGGCCACTAGTACACCCCGGCGGGATTCCTGACCCCATACGATCGCTTTTCCCGCTCTCCCGGTAGGAGCGGACGCGCCGGCGATGCGGGTACATCGTCAAGCGTTCTCGACGCCCC
>DUZD01000104.1 GCA_013349695.1 Rhodospirillaceae bacterium | reverse complement strand
CAAGTCCGGGGAATTGACCATCTACCGCTCGCGAACGCGAACAAGGCACAGATAGGTTTCTCTTGAACCAGTAAAATCAACCGGCCGCGGTTTCCGCGGCCGGTTTTTTTACGCCGCAGGAAAACCGGCCTTGCCGCCCCTGATCATCCCCGTTGCGACTTACCGGCGGCGTGAGCGGCGAGGAAAACCCGCACCACCTGGCGGACCGCGCGCCGCATGTCCGCCTGGGCCGGCGCCGGTCCGAGACCGAGCAACCGGCGGATGTAGAGGTCTCCGCGCAGCATGGCGAAGAACAGCCGGGCGGCGGGCTTGGGCTCGGCGACGGCGAGAACGCCTTCGCGGTCCATCGTCTTCAGATATCGCGCCAAGTTGTCGACGACGATTTCCGGGCCGGAGCGATAGAAAGCCTCGGCCAGTTCCGGAAAGCGCCGGCTTTCCGCCACCACGGCGCGGTAATGGGCCATGTTTTCCGCCGCCAGAATCAGTTCAAGGAATCTCTGGGCAACGCCGCTCAGCACCGTTTGCGGATCGCCGCCGGGGGATCTGGGCGTTTGCGGAGGCATCCTGAGGGGTTCCAGGAGCTGCCCGCACTTTTTCCGTACGATGGCGCCGAAAAGAGCGTCCTTGCCGCCGAAGTGGCTGTAAACGGTCTGTTTGGAAACACCGGCCGCCTCGGCGATGGCGTCCATGCTGGTGCCGCCGTAGCCGGAGGCCAGAAAGACCCGCGTCGCCGCCGCCAGGATTTGGTCGCGCTTAACCGGATCGCTGGCCGCCGTGGCGCCCGCCTTTGAGCGTTTCGATGCCGCGCCCGCCGCCGTTGCCTGTCTTGCCATCGTCGCCGCTGTTGTTGTTGATCGGCCGATGGATTCATAATAGACTAGACTGGACGGTCTAGTCTAGTTACCTTTTTTCTTTGATAGGTCGGCCGGAACCCAGTGTCGGAGGCGTAAATGCGTTGTGGTTACGGCCCATGACGGTGACCTCGATGACTATGTCCCTGGAGCATTTCAAGATTTGCCGGCACCGGCCCGCCCCGCCGCCCGGCCGCCCCTTTGGCCGATGCCAAATGGTTGGCGCTTTGGCCGATGCCAACATCGCCCGGCTTTTGCTGTTTGCGGCCGGGTTGCTTTTTCTTGGGCCGCCGGTTCTAGCCGGGAGCTGGGACCAGCCACCGGTCGGCGTCGACGAGGTGCGCCGGGCGCCGGTCAAGCAGACAATACCGGTGATCGGGCGGCTGATCGCCCCGCGGACCGGCGTCGTCGCCACGCGTATCGGCGGGCCGGTGGCGGAAATGCTGATGAAAGTAGGCGAGCGGGTCGAAAAAGGACAGGTCATCGCCGCCCTGGTCCCGGACAGCCTGCATTGGAAACGGCAATTGCAAAAGGCCGACACGGCGGGAAAGGAAGCCGCCCTGAAGACCGCCAAGGCCGAACTTGCCCTTAAAAAACAGGAACTCAAGCGCATGGCGAGGTTGCGCAAATCCGCCGCCTTCAGCGAAGCCCGTCATGACGACAAACGCGTCGAAGTGACCATGGCCGAAAGCGCCGTCGCCGAGGCCCGGTCCGACCTGCAAAGCGCCCGCGCCGATCTGAAACTGGCGGAGATCAACCTTAACAACGCTCAAATCCGCGCCCCATATGGCGGCGTCGTGTCCAAACACCACACCGAGGCGGGGGCCTATCTCAGCGTCGGCGAGGCCGTGGTCACGTTGATCGATGATAAAAACCTGGAAATCGAGGCCAATGTTCCGGCCGAACGCCTGGCCGCCCTTGGGCCCGGAATATCCGTCACTTTCGAGCTGGACGGCAAGGCGCCGCTGTCGGCGACGGTGCGCGCCATGGTGCCCGAGGAAAACCCGCTAACCCGCACTCGAACGGTGCGCTTCACACCCCGGTTCGACGGTGTGACCGACAACCTCGCCGCCAACCAGAGCGTCACCCTGCGCCTGCCTTTGGGGCAAGCCCGCGACGCCGTTACGGTGCACAAGGACGCCGTTCTCAATCGCATGGGCCGAACCGTTGTCTTTGTCGTCAACGGCAACGCCGCCGAGATTCGCCCGGTCAAGCTGGGCGAGGCCGTGGGCGGACGCTTCGAGGTGCTCGACGGTCTGAAACTAGGCGATTTAGTGGTGGTGCGCGGCAACGAACGCCTGCTCTCCGGCCAAAAGGTCACGATCAAGGGAGCCTCCTGAATGAATCCGATTAAAATCTCCATCGAACGGCCGGTGGCTGTCATGGCCGCCGTTCTGATGGTGATCATGTTCGGGGTCGCGGCGCTCTTTACGATCCCTATTCAACTGACCCCGGACGTGCGCAAACCGATCATCAGCATCCAGACCCGGTGGCCGGGAGCGGCGCCGGCCGAGGTCGAGCGCGAGATCGTCAATCCGCAGGAGAATGAATTGCGCGGCCTGGAGGGGCTGGAAACCATTACCAGCCAAGCCCAGAACGGCCGCGCCCTGGTCGTACTGGAATTCGACGTCAATCAGGACATGAACAAGGCGCTGCTCCTGGTCGCCAATCGGCTCGACCGGGTCGGCGACTATCCCGACGAAGCCAACGAGCCGACGCTGAAGACCTCCAGCACCGAGGACAATCCCATCGCCTGGATCTTGATAGGGCGCCAACCCGGCAACGACATGGACCTGGACACATACGGCGACTTCGTCGAAGACATCATCAAGGACCGCCTGGAACGGGTGCCCGGGGTGTCGCTGGTCAATGTCTACGGCGGCAGCGAGCGGCAGATGCAGGTGATTGTCGATCCTGCCCGCATGGCCTACTACGGCCTGACCGTAAGCCATGTCCTGGGCAAGCTCCGCGCCGCCAATGCTTCCATCTCGGCCGGCGACGTGGACGAGGGCAAACGCCGTTACGTGGTGCGTAGCGAAGGCGAACTTTCAACCATCGGCAACGTGCGCGATGTGGTTTTGCGCACCGATCACGACCCCGAGACCGGCCGGGTGGCGCGAGTCACCGTCGGCGACATCGCCGATGTCGGGATTGACTACGCGGAGGCGGAGAGTTTCATCCGTTTCCTTGGGAACGAAGCCATCGCCATCAACGCCGTCCGCGAGACCGGCGCCAATGTCATCGAAACCATGAAGGGGATCCGCCAGGCGATCGCCGAACTCAACCAAGCGGCGCTTCCGGAGGCCGGCCTTCATCTCACCCAGGTATACGACGAGACCGTCTACATCGATTCGGCCATCGATCTGGTGCAGCAGAACATCATTGTCGGCGGCACGCTGGCGGCCTTGATCCTGCTACTTTTTTTACGCTCCATGCGTGCCACCTTGGTGGTTTCCATGGCCATCCCGGTCTCGGTCGTCGGCGCCTTCGTGGCCATGGCCTTGCTCGGGCGTTCGCTCAACGTGATTTCCCTGGCTGGTCTCGCCTTCGCCATCGGCATGGTCGTCGATGCCGCCATCGTCGTCATCGAAAACATCTACCGCCTGCGCGAAGAAGGCCTTTCGCGCACCAAGGCGGCTTTCCAGGGCGCCTCGCAGGTATGGGGCGCGGTCCTGGTCTCGGCGCTGACAACGGTGGTGGTGTTCATTCCCATCCTGGTAATGAAACTGGAAGTGGGCCAGCTTTTCCGCGACATTGCGGTCGCCCTATCGGCCTCCGTTCTGCTCTCTCTCGTTGTTTCGGTCACCGTCATTCCGGCGCTATCGAAAAAACTCCTTGGCGATCCCAGGGCGGAAAGCAAGGCGCGGTCGAGGTTGCCCGCCGTCGATCGCTTCGCCGGCTTTTTCGTCAATGCGGTGCTGGCCTTTACCCGCGGCGTGGCGCGCAGCCGCCTGCTCGCCGTTATCGTCGTCGCCATGATCTGCGGCGCCGGCTTGTTGACGACGTATTTTTTCCTGCCCAAGCTCGATTATCTGCCCAACGGCAACCGCAACCTTCTGTCCGGCGTGATCGTGCCGCCGCCGGGCTATAATTTGAAGACCATGGCAGAGATCGCCATTGGAATCGAATCCGAAATCCGCCATCTCTGGTCGAGCGAAACCGGGCCGCGCTCGGAGCCCGGCCAGCCGCCGAAAATTCAGCGGTTCTTTTTCGTCGCCCACAGCGGCTCCACCTATCTCGGCGCCGCCAGCGAAGAGCCGGGCCGGGTCAAGGAGCTGCTGCCCGTCCTCCAAAAGGCATCCTTCCACGAACCCGGGACCTTTGGCTTCATCTCTCAGCGTTCGCTGTTCGGCCGCGGCATCAGTGGCGCGCGCCGAATCGATCTCAACATCTCCGGCCCCGAGCTGGAAGTGATTTTGGATGTGGCGCGGCAAGCGGCGATCCTCGTCGACGCCGCCATGCCTAGAGCCAAGGGCACCCAGATCAGGCCGCAGCCGGGATTGGAGCTGGGCGCGCCGGAGGTGCGCATCATCCCCAACCGGACGAAACTCGCCGACAACGGGGTGACGG
>DUZD01000219.1 GCA_013349695.1 Rhodospirillaceae bacterium | reverse complement strand
CCATGATCCGTCTCCTATGCATGAGGCTCGGCGCCGGACCATCCGGCGCAACCCTCGACACCTGCATACAGTGAGACGGGTCACCCACGTCCAGATCGGACATGGGGTCTAGCTACCAATTTTGGAAAAAAAAGATTTCCTTGCGAGTGGTGAGTTGAAATGCAGGTTGCCGGATCGATAAAGCGGAAGTTGACCGAGGTATTGTCGCCTCGGCGACTGGACGTGGTCGATGAATCCCACCTTCATGTCGGCCATGCCGGCGCCCGGCCGAGTGGGGAAAGCCATTTCCGGGTGGAAATCGTCGCCGCCGTTTTCGCGGGAAAGTCCCGCACCGACCGCCAGCGGATGGTTTACGCCGCATTGGCCGACGAACTGAAGGCCGGACTCCACGCCCTGGCCCTGAAAACCTTGACCCCGGAAGAGGATTCGGCGGCCAATTGCGAGAGTTGAAATATTTTCTCTCCAGAATGTCGGCGGTCAAAAATTGTGTGGCGGCTTTTCGGCATCCATTGGCGCGCTTGCTGACACGCCAAGGCGATTTCGGCGGCGGTCATGGAGCCGGCAAGCAATTTCATATTGACTTCGGTGCCTTTATTCCCTTGCGCCGCCGCCAGAAGGAGCCATTTATGCGCGCCCCGACATAATCTTAGGGGCTGTCCCATTGCATGACCATTTCCTCCTGCCTCTTCTCGATAAAACAAGGCATCCTCTTTATCTGTCGGATAACTCAACGTTTGACGCGGCAACATTTCCCGCCCGGTCGATCGCCAGGATGGAATAAAAGCCAGGTTCCTCGGGGCTCCATGCCACGGAACGCGCTAAGCTTCCAAACCGGATTGGCTTTCCGTTCACGAATACACTGAAAGGGCGTTTGCCGTCGCGCATCTTGATTGGATAGACAGCCGCCGAGCCTGAACACCGTTGCCAAAGCGGGATATTCGATCCGTCAACCGGGAATGAAATAGAAAACAGTGTAGAGCTTGAAAAATCCGGCTTTTCCCCGACGGTCAAAAGTGCCTTTAGATTCTTCGGCACCTTTTTCTGGACGGCATAAGCTTCAAGCGCGGGCTTTCTTCTTGTCTGTACGGGCAGAAAATCAAAAATACGGAATAGAATGGGCGCCGCCGATCCGCCTCCTGTTTTCCCCGGCATCGGCTTTGCGTTGGGGTGGCCCATCCAGACCCCTACTGTGTATGTATCGTCGAACCCCAAGGCCAGAACATCCCGGTAGCCTGAAGATGTTCCAGTCTTGAAGGCGATCTTCCGATTGGCCGCCCCACCGTACCGCCCTTGCGGTCTTGGTGTTTCCTTTAGGATGTCCGCGACGGCGGCCGTTGCTCTTTGATCATAGAATGGGACGGCTTCCACGGTGTTTAGGCCTTTGGAAAACGATAGGTCCTTGAATACTCCGCCACGTGCAAGTGCGCTGTACATTGCAACAAGCTGTTCAAGGGAAACACCGACGCCACCAAGTGCTACGGCGAGCCCTGGACTGCTCCCGACATTCCCGAGTTTCGGATGAACACCGACGTCATGGAGACGTGAAAGGAACCTTCTCGGCCCGAGTTCGTTGAGCAACATCACCGCCGGAACGTTGAGGGATGCTTGCAAGGCATGGCGGGCCGTAATCCATCCATGACTTAAGCCGTCAAAATTCACCGGACGATAGCCGCCAAAGCGCTTTTCCCGATCGGCAAGAAACGTCTCCGGGTGCGCGATCCCCTCGTCGAAGGCCATGGCGTAGATGAATGGTTTTAGAGCCGAGCCCGGAGAGCGGATCGCCCGGATATAATCCACTTGTCCCGACCGCGATGCATCGAAGAAACCGCTCGACGCCGCGTAGGCCAGAACATTTGCCGTCTTGTTTTCGACTATGATTGCCGCTGCGTTGACACCGGGGTCGGCGCGGCGAACCGCTTCGCCGACAATGTCCGCGGCCGATGCTTGAAAGTCAGGAACGATGTGGGTGCGAATGGTTACCGCGCCAGGATTCTCGGCCAGCAGACGTCTGGCCAAATGGGGGGCGAGAAACGGGAACCGATGCCGCTTTGCCTCTATCGGCGTGTCTTCCGCTTCTTCCGCTTTTCGTGGAGAAACCGCCCCCGTTGATTGAAGCCTTTCCAGAACCTTTGCCCTGGCCATTTTGGCGCTGTCTTGGTGACGGTCAGGCCGATAAATGGAGGGAGATTGGGGCAAGGCGACGAGAAGAGCCGCCTCGGCAATCGTCAATTGACGGGGCGGCTTATTGAAGTACGCCAAGCTGGCCGTCCTTACGCCTTCAATATTTCCTCCGAACGGCGCCAGCGTCAGGTAGATGGACAGGATATCCTGTTTCGAGAGCCGCATTTCCAATTGAACGGCACGGGCCATCTCTATGCTCTTCGACAAAAGGGTTCGAGGCCGTGGTTCCAAAAGCCGCGCCACCTGCATCGTTATGGTCGATGCTCCCGACACGATCCTTCCGGCGCCCGCCCATTGGCCAAATGCTCTGGCAATGGCCAGTGGATCAACCCCATAATGGGTCCAAAACCGCTTGTCCTCGTAGGCGATCAAAAACGCAATGTATCGGCGGTCGACATCTTCCAACCTTGTCGGGAGCCGCCATGTTTCATCGGCGGATGCAAAAACACGCAAGATGGTCTCGTCCGCCGCGACAACAGTCCTGGACAAGTCTTCATAACGATGAAGATCCGGAGGGTAGAGGGCGTCGAGGAAAAACAGGCTGGCGCTCAATGACGCAACGAACCCGCCGATCGCCAGGAAGTGTCGGATCATCGGCGAATTTCCAAACGGGAGACTTTCCCCCGGGCGAACCGATCCGGGCGATACATATTTTCCACGTAAGGAGCAGGAAACGCATAGCTCCCGGGAGTCACCGCCCGGACCAAGTATTGGAGGCCGAATTCATCGCCTCCGGACAACTTCAGGGCCGCGACGTATCGATCGTCCCTGCCTTTGACAAAAAGTTTATCGCTTTCCTTCCAGGACACATCCTTCGGCATACTGAAGATAGACTCGTCAACATTGACCGTCTCTATTTCAAGGCCGGCGGGCAGAAGATCGACAATCAGCGCCTGTGATTCTGTCCATCGTCCTGATGTTGACGCGACCTTACCCGTGAGCCGCGCGAGGATGACATCCCCTTGTTTGACATCAGCTAAAGAGACCGCTTTTCCATCTTCTCCAATGAGTTCACGCTTGATGGAAAAGCCGCTCTCAGTCGGCGGCAATGTTGTTCCTTTAATTCCACGAACGGCAATCTCGTAGGTGGCATCGTCCATTCCTACATTCTTTACGGAAAAGCCTTGCTTCAACTTGCCGGAGCCAAGTCTCATCCTGGTTGGGCCGGGTCCCTTCCATAGTTGACCATTAGCTTCTACTCGATAGTCCTTGGTCCAGCGTTCGATCGAAAGGGCAGCCATGGAAATCCAGGCGGATTCCTGTGTGCTGAAGTGTTTCCTGGAGGCGAGTTGTTTCGCGAACCTGTTGGCAAGAGCGTTAAGTTCCGCGTCTTTCAGGTCTGCCTCCGCGGTAAGATGAAGGACCGCCGCAACCTGCCTGACAGGACTTGAGTAGTAATCGTACCGCGAGTCAGGCTTCTTCATCGCGGTGGGAATCCATTCGAGCACATTCTTATTGGCCTGCTCGGAGCGGTTGGTGTCTCCGTAAGAGGCCAACGCGGACGCGGCAAACGCCGATTCCATGGGCGAGGGGAAACGGTCTTTGTAATTATCGAAGAAATGCCGAAGCTTGCTTGGATTTCCCTTGTTGGCCCTCGCCAGGACGTAGTGGGCATACGCGGCGGAAGATATATTCTCGTCTCCACGGAAGTACCCACCTTGAACACTTGAACGCAACCATGTCAGCGCGCTCCGGTAGAGGCCATCCGGCACACGGAACCCTATTTTTTTTGCGCGAACAAGGAAGTCGGCGGCGTATGCCGACAGCCATTTTTCCCTGTAATCGAATGATGACCACAAGCCGAAACTTCCATCGCGGCGCTGAAGTGTGGTTAATCGGCTGATGGCGGCGCGAATTTCCCTTGTAAAATCATCCGGGAATTCCTTTGCGGAACCTGCCGATGGATATCGCCCAGTACCGAACAGGAAAGCCATGGCACGGCTGGTTGTCTGTTCAAGGCACCGGTACGGATAAGCCATTAGGTCATCGACCAGCGCCTGCACGCCGAACGATGGGATCGAGCCAACCGACAGGGTCACGCTTTCGGTACCCACGAGATAGGGTTGAACCAAGTCGGCGGTAAGTGTTTTCTCCTCACCTTTTTTGAGCCGCACAAAGGTCTTCTCGGCGGTGATCGGTTGAATTGGCCTAACTGCAAGGTCCCAACTTTTTTCAACCTCGTACCCTCCCGGCCCTTTTACCCGCATCGAGACACCTGCAGCACCTATGCCGCTTCCCACAAGAGGAACTTCGATATTGAA
>DUZD01000251.1 GCA_013349695.1 Rhodospirillaceae bacterium | reverse complement strand
TTGGCCGATTACCAAAATCATGTCATCGGATGGCTGCAAAGGGGATACAGTTCCCTTGGAGATGGGGCCGTGGTACGATTTCCACGAAGTTGGATGTCATCTGGGAAATGTCGGTTAAAACGAAGGTCTTTCCCACACGGCGTCCAGACACGTCGTACCAAGCTGAAAAAACCTTTGCCCCGCTTAGGCCTTTGTCCAAAGGGCTTAAGTAAACACGGTCTGAGTGTTTTGGGAGTGTAGATAGGGCCAATGCAACTTCTTTGCGGTTCAACCCGCCAACAAGTATCGGCAAATTCATGTTTGCCCTGATATCCTCTACATCCGGAACAAGACCCGGGAGAAAATCGCGTTTATTCTTAATCAAATCCGCGATAACTGTTTCGTCCGTAGAAAAATTCTTAGGCGGTTGGTTCACTTATTTGATGCTCCTCAAAAAAATAAATTTTCCCCAATGCCACATAACAGTATCTATTCAGTTTGTATAAACCTGCAAAGAAAAAGTGGCTCTTTGGTTGATCGGGCTAAACATCTAGATGGAACCCTGGCCCGCTGGATTTACGTTTCAAGCGCTTGAGCTAACATCGGCTCGGCAAGCTATCGTCTAATTACGGCGTCATTTCGAGTACATGGCCTTTGCTGATTTCAGCGCTCCCGAAAAACAACGGCATAGAGGAGATGGTGGGTCAGCATGACGCCGTCTTGCCCTGCCGCCATCCGGTCAAAATAACCCAGCACCCGCCTGAGCGCACCAGGAGAGAGAGGCAGGTAGCCCGGATGGGGCAGGTGCCCTCCCAAGGCTTTGAGGGAGCGGAGAAAGGCAAGACCATCGGGATAGCTGACTTGCAGCCGTTCCTCGTCCACCCGGGCGCGGCCAATCGGCGCCAACAGCCGTTCCAGTTGGTCCCGCCGGAGATAGAGGTATGCGCCCGGGGAATGGCCCAGCTCGTCGTTGGCCTTTCGCCATTCCCGAAAGGTGTCGGCGCCGAAGGTGGCGAAGGCGAGGACGCCTCCCGGCCTCAGGCAGGCGGCCAAACGGCCGAGCCCGGATCTCAGGTCCGAGAACCATTGTACGGCCAGGCTGCTGGCGATCATGTCCAGGTTGTTTGGCGATACCGGCGCCTCTGCGTCCATGGCCAGGAAAAAACGCCCCGGTTTTTCACCCAGACGGCGGCGGCAGCTCTCCACCATGGCCGGCGACAGGTCGCTGATCAGCAATCTGGCGTTGGCAAAGCGGGCCGCCAGCTCGGCCGTGAAAAGGCCGGTTCCGCAGCCGACTTCAAGGACCATTGGCGAAGGCCCGAGCGGCAATCCGGATATCTTGCCGGCCAAGCATTCGGCGGTATGGCGGTGAACCTGGGCTTCGCCGTCATAAGTGGCGACGGCGCCGGAAAAAGCGAAGCGGATGGCTTTTTTGCGTCCCCGTGTCATGCCAGGAATTCGCCAATGCGAAGGGCGCACCATTCAGGCTCGGACAGCAACAGCAAATGATCGCCGCCACGGCGCCATCGCGGCTCGGCGCCTTTGCGTCCGCGAATGGCGGCCCGGATCATGGCTTCGGAAACGATAGTATCGGCGGTGGCGTTGAGAAGCAAAACGGGGCCGGGGTCGAAGGCGAAAGTGGCCCGCGCGTCCCAATATTTTAACCATTCCAGCCCCCGCCCGAGGGCCGCCGCGTCGGGTTCTCCATCCGCCGCCCAGGCTTTCCGGTCGCCCGAACGGGCGAGAAAATCTTCAACGACGCGCAGCGGCGAACGGCCGAGCCCGGCAGCCATGCGATCCAATATTCGCGCCGGCACGCCTTCGGGAAAATCGGCGGCGGCGGCAAATCTGGGAAACCCGTTGATTCCGACGAGCCCCCGCCAAGCGAACGGCCGTTCGTGCAAAAGCCACAGCAGCCCAAGCGAATGGCCGACGGCGACCAGCGGCCGGCCGCCATCGCCGGGCAAGGCGGGGCGGCGCGGTCGCCCGTAGAAACCGAGATCGAAAGCGGTCGTCTCCACCCCGTTCAGGGCCTCGCGGAGCGGCGTCCAGACGCTGGCGTCGAACCCCCAGCCGTGAACCAGGACCAAAAGTGGCGGTTTCATGCCTCCTCGCCTAATGCGCCGACCGTCACCGTCTGGATAAGGCGTTCGATGTCCTCGTCCGAGTGCGAGGCGCTCAAGGCGAAGCGGATGCGGCTGGCGCCGTGGGGGACGGAAGGCGGACGGATGGCGACGGCGAGGATGCCTTTCGTTTCCAATTCCCCGGCCATCGACAAAGCGAGCTCGTCGGAGCCGACAATGGCCGGGATGATCTGGGTCGAGGAAGCTCCAACGTCGATCCCGGCGCTTCTAAAGGCGCGGCGCACCCGCTCCGCCATCGCCCGCAAGCGGCGGCGTTCGGTTTCCAGGCTCGGCAGCAGGTCGAGGGCGGCGTCCATGGCGCCCAACACCGCCGGCGGCAGGGCGGTCGAGTAGATGAAGCCAGAACAGCGGTTGATCAGATATTCGCGCAGCTTCCGCGAACAGGCCACATAAGCGCCAAAACCGCCGAGCCCCTTGGAAAAAGTACCCATCACCAGGTCGACGGAATGGCCCGCCGCCAGGCCGAAACCGTTGCGCCCCAAGACGCCGGTGGCGTGCGCCTCGTCCAGGTACAGAAAGGCGCCGTAGCGTGCCGCCAAACCGGTCAGGACATCCACGTCGACCCGGTCGCCGTCCATGCTGAAGACCGTCTCGGTGACGATGAAGCGGACCCCCGGCTTGCCGGCATTGGCTTGTAAAAGCGTTTCCAGATGGTCCATGTCGTTGTGGCGATAGCGGATTTGCCGCGCTCCTCCGGCCCCGCAGCCGTGGTGGATGCTGGCGTGGTTCAGGCGGTCGCTGAAGACCAGCGGCGCGGCGCCAAGGAAGTCTTTATCGAAAAGCGCCGCCAGCACCGCCGAATTGGCCTGGAAGCCGCTGTTGAAGATCAGCGCCGCCGCCGTTCCCTTGCCTTTCGCCAGTTTTTCCTCGACCGCCTGGTGCGGTTCCAGGGTGCCGCAAACCAGCCGCGAGGCGGTGGCGCCGGTTCCCCACGCCTCGGTCCATCGGCAAGCGCGCTCGATCAATGCCGGATGTCCGGCAAGCCCCAGGTAATCGTTGGAGGAAAAATTCAGCAGCTCCCGCCCGCCAACGACAACCCGGCCATTGCCGGCGGCCGCGAAGGCCCGCAACCGGCGGTAACGGCCGGAACCCCGCAAATCCTCAAGGAAAGAATCCAAGGTCTGCTCGAACTGTCGGCCGGTCGGGGACATTCCGGCGGTCTGAACCATCCCTTGCGAATAGTCAAGAGAGCCGGCTCCCGGCCAACCGTTGCTTGCGCGCGCGACGGCATTGTAGGCGGCGATGACGAGTCGAGGAAACGATTGACGAATTGCCGTGATTGCGACAGCTTGAGATGAGCGGCAAACATTCAGCCGTTGGTCGGGGGAGCGTATAATGACAGTGAAAGTGGAAAATCCAACGGAAGAGAAAATCAGGGAAATGAAAGCCTGCCCGATCTGGGAAAAGGAGGAGAGCGTCTTCGACTGGGAATATGATAATGAAGAAACCTGCTTGCTTTTGGAGGGACAGGTGGAGGTGACGACGGAAGATGGCCTGGCCGTTGAGTTCGGAAAGGGTGATTTGGTGACCTTTCCGAAAGGCTTGAAATGCAAATGGAACATCAAAAAGGCCGTCCGCAAGCACTACCGTTTCAGTTGAACCGCACGGGTTTCTTACCGGTTTCGGCGACCGCCGTTTTGGGCACTCGAAAAAGGGCTCATCCGGGAATTCCGGGAAAGGCTTATCTCCTTGCGTCCGGCCGGATCGACATTTTGTGTTCTTATGGCTCGTCGCGGCTTTCCTCCCCTCCGCGTCCCTCTATGTCCTTGGCGTTTAATCTTAACGCAATGGACGCGGAGGGACACGGAGGAAAAGGAGGTGTGATGAACTCCGGTAAGCATCGGGATGCTATAGTGAATTTATGATTCAGGGCACTAGATAAAAATTCCATGTCCGCCAATGATTGCCTAAGCGGTGAGCCGATCACCAGCAAGCGGCCACTGATCGAATACCTGGAAGCCGGTTGCAAGCCCCCAAGGGCTTGGCGCATCGGCACCGAGCACGAAAAATTCGCCTACCGCTTGGACGATTTGCGGCCATTGGATTACGAAGGCGCGCAAGGGGTGCGCGCCCTATTGGAGGAACTCACTCAATTCGGCTGGTCTCCGGTACTGGAAGCGGGCAAACCCATTGCCCTCACCAAACCGGACCAGAGCTCCATCACCCTGGAGCCGGCCGGCCAGATCGAGCTTTCCGGGGCGCCGCTGGAAACCATTCATCAGACATGCAAGGAAGTCGCCGATCATTTGCAGCAGGTCAAGGTTTTGGCCAGCGGCTTGGGAATCGGGTTCCTCGGTCTGGGATACCAACCCAAATGGCGCTCTTCCGAGATGCCCTGGATGCCCAAGAGCCGCTACGCC
>DUZD01000228.1 GCA_013349695.1 Rhodospirillaceae bacterium | reverse complement strand
TCGGCGCGCCCTCGCCCGAGGAGGAGCCGGCCGAGCCGGACGAGGGCTTGTTCGGCGCGCCCTCGCCCGAAGAGGAGCCGGCCAAGCCAGACGAAGGCCTATTCGGCGCGCCCTCGCCCGAGGAGCCGCCGGCCAAGCCGGACGATGGCCTGTTCGGCGCGCCGCCGCCCGAGGAACCGCCGGCCAAGTCGGACGAGGGCCTGTTCGACACTCCCATAAAACCTCCCGCCGCTCCCGAGGACCGCGCTCCCGGCAAACCCGGCGAGGGTCTTTTCGGCGCGCCCATCGGCAAGCCTCCCACCGCTCCCGGTTAACTTGGGCAAGGCTGGGGCGTTGCGGCGGCCGACGGTAAAAAATATCCTTTGCTGGCATGATGACCGGCTTTTGAAACGGCTCCGCCGCTGCTATAGTGGCCGGCGGGAGGCTGGCGGCGGACAGGCCCCTCGCCAACCCGGTCAGATCCGGAAGGAAGCAGCCGTAACGAGTTCAGGCCTGGGTCGATCGTTCAGTCTCCCACCCGGCGGATTTTGCGCCGTTTGTCAAAAGAATCCCGGACGCCGATGACCGAGCTAGATGGTTCCCCCGTGTCAGACTTATCGGAAGACCCGTCCGGGCGGAGGGAAACGGACGAATCCGGACAATACCTGGTCCTGGCCCGGAAATACCGGCCGTCCACTTTCGCCGGGCTGATCGGCCAGGAGGCGATGGTCAGGACGCTGACCAACGCCATCCGCTCGGGACGTCTGGCCCATGCCTTCATGCTCGCCGGCGTCCGCGGCGTCGGCAAGACGACCACCGCCAGGATTATCGCCCGGGCGCTGAACTGCATCGGGGAGGACGCTCAAAGCGGCCCGACGCCCGAACCTTGCGGGGTATGCGAACACTGCCGGGCCATCACCGAGGATCGGCACGTTGACGTCCTGGAGATAGACGCCGCCAGTCGCACCAAAGTCGAAGAAATACGCGAACTGCTAGACGGGGTATGCTATCGGCCGACCTCGGCCCGCTCCAAGGTCTACATCATCGATGAAGTCCACATGCTGTCGAAGCACGCCTTCAACGCTCTTCTCAAAACATTGGAAGAACCGCCCGAGCATGTGAAATTCATTTTCGCCACCACCGAAACCCGCAAGGTGCCGGTGACGGTCCTCAGCCGTTGCCAGCGTTTCGATCTGCGCCGGGTCGATGTCGAGACGCTTATCGCTCATTACGCCGGCATCGCCGAGAAGGAAGGCGCCAAGGTCACGGCGGCGGCGCTCAGCCTGATCGCCCACGCCGCCGACGGCAGCGTCCGCGACGGCCTCAGCCTGCTCGACCAAGCCATATCCCTTACCAGCGGCGACATCGGCGAGAGCGGCGTGCGCGAGATGCTGGGGCTGGCTGACCGGTCGCAGTCGTTCACGACCCTGGAAGCCGTCCTCAAGGGCGATATGGTGACCGCCTTGCGGGTATTGGCCGATCAATACGAAGCCGGCGCCGATCCAGCGCGGATTCTGCAAGACCTGCTGGAAATCGTCCACTGGCTGACGCGCCTCAAGGTCGCTCCCGCCGCCGCCAAGGACCCAAACGTTTCCGAAACGGAACGGGTGATGGGAACAGACATGGCCGAGCGCCTGTCGATGGCGGCTTTGGCCAGGGCATGGCAGATGCTGCTCAAGGGCCTGAGCGAGGTTAAGACCGCGCCCAGGCCGTTACAAGCGGCGGAAATGATTCTCATCAGGCTCGCCTTTGTCGCCGACCTGCCGACACCGGCGGAAGCTCTCAAGGCGCTCGAAAAAAAGGACGGCGGCCCGGCCTCCGGCGCCGCCGCGCCACTCGCCTCCGCCGACGCGGCGGCCGAACAGGCCACCGTCCCTTCACCGCCGCCGGCCAAGGACCAACCTCGCGCCGCCTTTGCCGGCGGGAGCGAAACGGCGACCCCGGAACCGTCGCCGGAACCACCCACGGAGGCGGCAATCCCTTTGCCCGATCCCGCTACTTTCGACGAGGTGGTGGCGCTGACCGACGAGGCGGACGAAACAATCCTTCACGGCAACCTAATCAACAACCTACACTTGGTCCGCTTCGAGCCGGGCCGCATCGAATTCCATCCCGGCGACCGCGCGCCTTCGGCTTTGGCCCACGACCTCAGCCGTTTTCTCAACGAAAGCACCTCCCGGCGTTGGGTCGTCACGGTTTCGAGTCAACCCGGCGCGGCGACCTTGCGGCAACAAGAAGAATCCGAAACCGCCGCCGCCAAGGCCGGCGCCGCCGAACATCCACTGGTCAAGGCGGTGATGGAAACCTTTCCCGGCGCCGAGATCGAAAAGATACGCCCGGCGCCGCCGGTGGCGGAGCCGCCGGAAAACGTTTGATGGGGAGTGGGCGTGTCCTTCGAGGAAACGGCGGGCCATCTCGAGTCGCTGAAGCAATGATCGCGCATGGTGCCGCATGACACCCGTTGCCGACCCTGCTATACACAATAGTCTTGCCGCCAACACGTCGGGAGAAAGGAATCGCTCGCCATGAAAAACCTCGGCGCCATGATGAAACAGGCCCAGGAAATGCAGTCCAAGATGGCCGAGATGCAGGAGAAATTAGCCAATACGGAGATTGAAGGTTCTTCGGGCGGTGGATTGGTCCAGGTCACGCTCACCGGCAAGTCCCATGTGCGCAAGGTCACAATCGATCCCTCGCTGATGGCCGACGGTGACGCCGAGGTTCTTGAAGACCTTATCCTCGCCGCCTTCAACGACGCCAGGGGCAAGATCGAGGCCATGTTGGCCGAGCAGATGTCCGAACTCACCGGCGGCCTGCCCATGCCGCCGGGCCTGCAACTGCCGTTCTAGGCGGAGAACAAATGCCGGTTTACGGAAATGGCCGCGGGGCGGGTTTCCGGCCCTTTTCTTCGCCCTCCGCCTTCTGACATGTCCGGCATCGACAGGCTGATCGAGCTTCTCGCCAAACTGCCGGGGCTGGGGCCCCGCTCGGCCCGGCGGGCGGCGCTCTATCTGATCAAGCGCCGTGAGTCGCTGGCCGAGCCGCTGGCCAGGGCCTTGGCGGCGGCGGCCGAAAACATCGGGGCCTGTTCCACCTGCGGCAACCTGGACAGCCGCGATCCTTGCGCCCTTTGCGCCGATCCCCGGCGGGATGCATCCATCATTTGCGTGGTCGAAGACGTGGCCGACCTCTGGGCGCTCGAACGCGCCGCCTCTTTTCGGGGGCGTTACCATGTCTTGGGCGGTACGCTTTCGGCACTGGACGGGGTTGGACCGGAAGACCTCGCTATTCCTGCCCTCATTGAACGCGCCGGCGAAAAACAGGT
This sequence comes from Rhodospirillaceae bacterium, assembly GCA_013349695.1. GTDB lineage: Bacteria > Pseudomonadota > Alphaproteobacteria > Rhodospirillales > 2-02-FULL-58-16. Next base: position 1,214 of record DUZD01000228.1, on the reverse strand, counting down.
GCGCGAGGTAATTCTCGCCACCAGCGCCACCGTTGACGGCCAGACCACGGCTCATTACATAGCCGATCGCCTGGCCGGCTCCGGGGTTGTCGTCTCCGGCCTCGCCCAAGGCGTTCCCGTCGGCGGCGAACTGGACTACCTGGACGACGGCACGCTGAGCGCGGCGCTGAAAGCGCGACGGCCGGTATAACTCCTTTCCACGCCGGTAAACAATTTACCATGGCGAATCGGGTGACGGTTTCGATGGCACAACACAGAAAACCCCCGTCCAAGGTGAACTGTTTCGCCTGTCAGCATCGGATCGAATCCGACTGGAGCGTGCTGACCGATGATGAAGTGAGTCTGCTTGACCGATCGAAGACCTGCCGGAAGTACCTTCCCGGCGAGTACATTTTCCACGAGGGCGACCCTTGCCGCGGCATCTATTGCGTCGCCAGTGGCTTGGTCGGCATCCGTAAGACCGATGCCGACGGCAACTCAGTGCTGCTTCCCCGGTTGGCTTCCGCCGGCGACACGCTCGGCTACAGACCCTTTCTGGCGGGGGAATGCCACCGCGGCAGTTCGGAAATCATGGAGCCCTCCGTCATCTGTTTCATCAGAGGTTCCGCGGTTAAGGAGCTGCTCGGCCATAACCCTATTTTGGGGCTTCAGTTCCTGGCGCGGGCGGCAAAGGATTTGGGGCAAGCCGAGGAGCACTATTTCCAGAGTGTCACCTTCAGCGTCCGCGCTCGGCTCGCCCATTTGCTGCTGGTTCTCAAGGATCGGTACGGCGAGGTCGCCGACGACGGCACGCTTTCGATTGAACTGCCTCTTTCACGCAAAGACGTGGCGGCTTTGATCGGCGCCCGTCCGGAATCCACGTCGCGCGCCATTCGCCAGCTCAAGGAAGACGGCGTGGCGTATTTTTCCGGTCAAACCGTGCATATCAGCGCCGTCGAAAATTTGGTCGGCGAACTCGGCGCCGACGACCATATATGAGGTCGCTCTCTATCGAAGTGCGCCGGCATATCCGAAGACGCCGAGGATGCCGATGAAACGGGCGCGCGGTAGCGTGTTCGGCGGGGCTCTTTGCGGCCATCAGCCGTTTTTTTCCAGATACCATTCATCCCGCATTGCCCAGATGACCCTGTAATTTGACGACAGCGCACCCGGATTCTGGTATAAGAATCATTATGTTATAGACAGACTTGGGGTGTTGATATGGCTCACCCGAT
>DUZD01000126.1 GCA_013349695.1 Rhodospirillaceae bacterium | reverse complement strand
GTCGCAGCCGCAGGACGGGCTTGCTACATTCCGCTTGCCCACAGGACGCCGGCGGCGCAGGGCAGTCTCGACCTGGGTGATGATTTGGGTGGCGGCGGAGAAGGGAGGCCAGAGCAGATTGATCTCAGCGACGCCATGGCGCTTCTTAAACCGTTGCTTGAGGACGCCGCCGTGCTCAAGGTCGGGCACAATATCAAATACGACATGCAAGTCCTCGCCCAACACGGTGTTTCCATCGCCCCGGTCGACGACACCATGGTCTTATCTTACGTCCTCGAAGGAGGGCTCCACGGGCACGGTCTTGATGAACTGGCGGAGCGCCATCTCGGCCACGCCACCATCAAGTACAAGGACATGGTTGGCAGCGGCAAGTCTCAGGTCACTTTCGATCTGGTTGCCATCGACAAAGCCCTCGATTATGCCGCCGAGGACGCCGACCTCACCGGCATTTTGCACCGGCGACTGAAACCCCGCCTGGCGGCCGAACGCATGGCCACCGTTTACGAGACCATCGAACGCCCGTTGATCCCGGTGCTGGTGGAAATGGAGCGCCTGGGGATCAAGGTCGACGCCGCCGAATTGAAACGCCTGAGCGACGATTTCTCAACCCGCCTGGCCGGGCTGGAAGAAGAAATTCACCAGCTGGCGGGCCGCCAGTTCAACATCGGCTCGCCGAAGCAGCTGGGCTTAGTGTTGTTCGACGAAATGGGCCTCGCGGGCGGTAAAAAGGGCAAGACCGGAGCCTATGCCACCGGCGCCGATGTATTGGAAATACTGGCCGCCGAAGGCCACGGCTTGCCGGCGCGGGTACTCGATTGGCGGCAACTGGCGAAACTGAAAAACACTTATACCGACGCCTTGGTCGGCCAGATCAACGAAGCGAGCCAACGGGTTCATACATCTTATTCCATGGCGGCGACATCGACCGGGCGGCTGGCTTCGTCGAATCCCAATCTTCAGAATATTCCCGTCCGCACCGAGGAGGGGCGCAAGATTCGCCGCGCTTTCATCGCCGAGAAGGGCTGTAAACTGCTGTCGGCGGATTATTCGCAGATCGAACTCAGGCTGCTCGCCCACGTCGCCGACATCACGACGATGAAACAAGCCTTCCGTGACGGCCAGGACATCCATGCCCAGACTGCAAGCCAGGTTTTCGGCGTTCCCGTCGAGGGCATGGATGCGGCCCTCCGGCGCCGCGCCAAGGCGATAAATTTCGGCATCGTTTACGGCATCTCGGCCTTCGGCTTGGGGCGGCAGCTAGGCATTTCGAACCGCCAAGCGGGACGCTATATCGAGGCCTATTTCGAACGCTATCCAGGCATCCAGGGCTACATGGACCGGACCAAGGAGGAAGCCAAAAGCAATGGTTTCGTGACTACGCTTTTCGGCCGCAAGTGCCATGTCCGGGGACTCAATGACAAGAATCCGGCGAGGCGCAACTTCGCCGAACGTGCCGCTATCAACGCACCCATACAAGGAGGCGCCGCCGACATCATCAAACGCGCCATGATCCGCCTTCCCGGCGCCATTGACGAAGCGGGACTGGGGGCGAAAATGCTTCTTCAGGTTCACGACGAACTGATTTTCGAGGTGCCGGAGGCGGAAGCGGAAGAGACGGCGGCGTTGGTCCAAAAAATTATGCGGCGAGCCGCGTTCCTTGATGTTCCACTGGTGGTCGATACCGGTCTCGGCGACAATTGGGCGCAAGCACACTAGTGGCCTGCGTCAAAACAGCGCCGACCATGGGGAATCAAAAACGAGCCGACAAGGCAGCCGTCAAAATACGGTTACGAAGCGGGGCCTATACCCTTGGAGAGGATGGGTTTGCGGGCCGGCGCCGGGCAGTCCTTCTCGGCCAGCCCGAGATCGCGCCCCACCGCTTCCAGGAGTGCCGCGCCGCTTGGCCTTCTTCTCGCGCCAAGCCGCCGCTTCCCTCAAGACGGCCAGGAAACGGCGGCTGCCGCCACGCGGCTTGATCCGGCGGAAGACATCTTATGGGTACGGAGCTTAGGTTTCGGGCGTCGTCCAAACGATGTTGCCGTCGTTCTCCATGTTGGTGAGGTCGAGGCCGGTCTCGCCTTCCAGGGTGACCACGTCGACGTAGTCCTGGCCGACCCCGTCGGCGTCCACCTGCACCGTCGTGTTGCCGTCGGCCTCGACCAGATTGAAGAAGCTGCCGATGGAGTCGCCGTCCACAGCGTTGGTCAAGAGGGTGAGGTCGAGGACATCGCCGCCGTTGTAGCCTTGGAAGTCCTTGATGATATCGACGCCGCTGTCGCCGGACTGGTAGATGAAGGTGTCTGAGCCGCCGCCGCCGGTCAGGGTGTCGTTGCCGGCGCCGCCGGTGATGGTGTCGTTGCCGTAGTCGCCGTCGATGAAGTTGGCGGCGGCGTCGCCGATGAAGATATCGTCGAAGTCCGAGCCTTCGATGTTCTCGATGCCGATGAGAATGTCGTCGCCCATGCCGCCGCCGACCGGCTGGGATGTCGTGCCGTCCTGAATGCCGAGGTCCACGGTGACGGCGCCATCGGCGTCGAAGTAGGAGACGGTGTCGACCTCGGCGCCGTTGTCGCCGCCGTCGATGGTGTCGTTGCCGCCGCCGCCCCTGAACCAGTCGTCGCCAAGGCCGCCGGTCAGGTTGTCGTCGCCTTCGTTGCCGAAGATGAGATCGTCGCCGTCGCCGCCGGTGATGGTGTCGTTGCCGATGGTGCCGGCCATGAACATGTCAGCCGTCTCCGCCGTGGCGTCCGTGATGATCGCTACCCGGTAGAACTCGAAATCGCCTTGTTCTTCGTAAAAGCCGAGCTGATAGAGCGCCGCGCCGTTCAGATGGTCGGTGACGGTCATGGTGTATTCGGTCTCGGTATCGTCCTCGTAATTGATGATGAGGTCGTTGCCGGAAACCAGGGCGCCCTCCAAATCGAATCCCGACTCGAACATCTACCCGTCGTTGCCGCCGCCGGTGAGGGTCAATGTGTCGTTGCCGCCGGAAGCGTAGTAGATGTCGTTGTTGGCCGTGCCGCCCGAATAGGTGTCGGCGCCAGTGCCGCCGGTGTAGGTCGAGCCCATGCCCAAGCCCAGCGACGAGACAGGGTTATCGGGCGTGCCGTCGTCGGTGAAGCGCAGGGTTTCGATGCCGTAGAGCAGGTTGGTTCCCTCGTCGCGCTCCGTCGTGTCGGTATCGGTGACGGTAATCTCGATGCCGTCGGCGGTAATGCCATAACCGGTCTTGACACCGGAGAACACCGCGATGTCGCTGCCCTGGCCGCCGGTGATTACGTCGTTGCCCTCGCCGCCGTCGATGGTGTCGTCGCCGGCGGCGCCGAAGATCTGGTCGCCGCCTTCGAGGCCGGTGAGTCGATTGGCGCCGCCGTCGCCGATCAGAGTGTCGGCGTAGCTCGAGCCCTCGACGTTCTCGATGCCGATCAGGGTGTCGTTGCCCAAGCCGCCGCCGGAGGCGACAGCCGACGTTCCCGTGAAGCTGGCGTCGACCGGCCCCTCGGCGGTCAGGGCATCGCCGGCGCTCAGCGTTACCACGGAGCCGTCGGCGGAGGTCGAAGCCACGGTGTAGGTGCCGTTGTTGAACTGGGAGTCTGAGATGGTGATCTGGGTGCCGGCCTGTAGGTTATTTCCGACGGAGTCGACGAAGGCGCCGACATAGGCCGTGATGGTGTCCGGGTTGGCGTCCGCGAAGGTCATGGATGCGTACCCCTCGAAATGGGCCGCCAAGTCCACCGTCACGCCCGAGCCCGTGGCGTCGTCGTAGAATACCCAGTCGCCGGCGTTGCCCTCCAGGAAATCGTCGCCGAGGCCGCCTTGGATGGTGTCGTCGCCGGCGTTGCCCCTGATGACGTCGCCCTGGTCGCTGCCGGTGATGGTCTCGCCCGTATCCGTGCCGGCCATCGCCCATCGTCCGGCTTGGCCGGCGGCGCTCATGGTCGTGGCGACCCGGAAGGTATCCAGCGCCCCGTCCTCGTCGGCGTCGAACTTCATTTCGTAAAGCGCATCCGCCGCCACGGTTTGGTTCAGGATAGTGGCGGTGGAATAGATGTAGTCCGTGCCGTCGAAGAAATCGTAGGAGAGGACCAGGTCATCGGCGGTCCCATCGCTGTCGGCGTCCTCGATCCTCGACCCGTAAACGGTATCCTCGACGCCGAACGTAAGCATGTCGTTGCCGTCGCCGGTGGTGATGGTGTCGTTGCCGGCCGACGCGATGTAGGTGTCGTCGCCGAGGCCGCCATCGACGATGTCGTCGCCGCCGCCGCCGTCGATGCTGTCGTTGCCGGCGCCGCCGGTCAGCGTGTCGTCGCCGGCGCCGCCGATGATGTTGAGGTTGCCGTCCGACTCCAACGAGCCGTCGATGACCAGGCTGTTGGTGCCGGTCACCACCGCCGATCCGTCGATGGTCAGGGTCTGGTCCGCGTCCACGTTGTTGTCATGGAGGTTCAGCGTGTAGGACTCATTGGAGCCCAGGGTTGGCGTGACCCCCGAAAAGTGGTCCAGGTTTAATTAAGAGATTTTGGCGCATTCTGACCTTTTTAATATGGAGGAATGAATGAGCCGAGGTTACAAACCAGAACAGATCATCAGCATGC
>DUZD01000185.1 GCA_013349695.1 Rhodospirillaceae bacterium | reverse complement strand
ATCGGCGCATCATGAACGACAATCTCGGCGAAGGGTTTTACCGGTTCCTGTACGACGCCTGCGTCAACATCCTGACGGTGACCAAGGGCGGCGCGTACATATGCATGTCGTCATCGGAACTGCACACCCTGCAGAAGGCTTTCGTGGAGGCCGGCGGACACTGGTCGACCTTCGTCATCTGGGCCAAGAACACTTTTACGCTGGGGCGCGCCGACTACCAGCGCCAGTACGAGCCTATCCTCTACGGCTGGAAGGAAGGCGCGGATCATTTCTGGTGCGGAGCCCGGGACCAGGGCGACGTATGGTTCGTCGACAGGCACCGCAAGAACGACCTGCACCCAACGATGAAGCCGGTGGCGCTGGTCGAGCGGGCGGTTCGCAATTCTTCCAAGAGCCGGGACACCGTGCTCGATCCCTTCGGCGGCTCCGGCACGACCCTGATCGCCTGCGAGAAGACGGGGCGGAGTGCGCGGCTGGTGGAGATGGACCCGAAGTACGTGGACGTCATCGTCAAACGCTGGCAGGAGTTCTCAGGCCTCGCGGCGACGTTGGAAGCTGATGGCCGGACGTTCGAAGAAACCGCCGCCGGGCACGGGGCTGCGGCGGCGTGAGGTTGCGGAAAGATTATTGGAGGTTTCCGCCGCTCTTCAGGAACTCGCCGGTGGTGTTTTCCGGGACCCGGCCCAAGAGTTCGAATATCTGCACCCAGGGAATCCCGAGCAGCGGCTCGTCGAAGGCGCCGGGCTTGTCCGGCGTCCATCCTTCGTCGGTGGAGCCGAAGAAGCCGTCCTCGTTGACGCCGATCAGGGTGCCGACGCGGACCTTCTCGGCTTTCTGGAACTCGGCGATGGCCTTGCCGAGGTCGCGGGTGGTGAGCCCGCGCTTCGCCAGCTGTGCCTGCCCGGCCGGGCTTTCGACGAGGTGCACGGTGTAGTTCTTGGGCTTGGTGGCGGTCCCTTTCCGGGCAGCCGCCCGTCTTCTGCTTTTGCGGTTCATGGCCGTCACCGTCACGCCGGTATGTGGTAGGTGCGCTCGCCACCCTCGGTTTTTTCCGAGGTAACGGTGAGGCCGAGCTTCTTCTTGATGGCGCCGCTGATCGCACCCCGAGCCGTGTGGCGCTGCCAGCCTGTGGCCTCGACGATCTGGTCGATGGTGGCGCCCTCGGATCGGCGCAACATCTCGACCAGGAGAGCCTGCTTGGTGCCCTCGCGCTGGCGAGGCGGTTTGGGCTGCGCCTCGGGTCCGCCGTCGGCCTCGGTATCGGTCTTCATCGGCTCGGGCGCCTCCGTGTCCTCGCCTTTTGGCGTTTCGGCCGCGTCGGGCGCGGTGCCGGGCTTGACGTCGGTCGTCCAGGTCCATTTGCCGTCATGCTTGGCCAGCCGGTAGTCGGCGCCTTCCATGGCATGGGAGCCGAGGGCGGCGACGGCGCCACGCTTGGCGTTGGATTTGCTGCTGTAGAGTTTGTTCATGATCGTCTCCTGCGTGGTTTGGGCAGCGGGATTGCTGCTACCGCCACGGCCCCGCCGGGAATCCCTGAGCGGGGCTGGAGCCGAGTTTTGCCGTCCGTCTATTCGGCGTGTTCGCCCTCCTGGAAGGCGCTGTCCGTGATGCGGCGCAGTTGTTTGGCGTAGTGGGCAAGGTCGCCGACGTGGCCCCAATGGACGTCGTCGGGGAGGACGTTGAAGTGGTCATCGCTCAAGCCCTGTATCCGGGCGAGCATTTCGTCGATCTCGGCCTTCCTGGCGATGAATGCGTCCAGCGCGGTTTGGTTGGTGGTCATGGTCGTGGTTCCTTTTCTTTGGCGCGGCGCTCAGTGGTCGCCGGCGGGGCCGGCGCGGTAGCCCTCGGAGGTGATCAGGTAACGCATGCGAGTGGTGTCGAGTTCGACCTTGGGCTCGGTGGCGGTGAAAAAACGGATCGCCTCGCAAATGGGCAGCACCGCCTCGCCCCGACACCAGACCTCGATCGGCGCCTTCCAATCGCCCGGATCGCAAACCTTGGCGAAGATCGTTTCGAGTTCGTCGGGGGTGAGGGTGGTGGTCATTTGCGTGCCTCCCAAGCCAAGCGTTTCGTTGAACACATACATGCTTCAATCGCGGCGCTTATCAACTCTAATCGATTGTAATTTCATTGCTTTTTGAGGGCGGTCCAATCATGGGAACGCGAGTCGGGAATGCTTGTCAGTCAGGCCGAATACGCGCGGCAACGCGGGGTGTCCCGCCAGTACGTCGGCCAGATGGTGGCCAAGGGCGTCATCAAGCTCACGGGCCGCAAGGTGGATACGGATCAGGCCGACGCCGCCCTGGCGGCAATCAGGGAGCCGGTCCGGCCCGAGAGGCGGGGCGAAGCGCCCGCCGCGGTTCCGGACGCTCCGGCGCTGCCGCGGGGCGACCTGCCGACCCTGCTGCTCAAGACCCGCATCAAGAGCGAGGTCGAGCGGGCAAAGCTTCTTGAGATCAAGGCCAGGGTCGAGGCCGGCAAATACGTCGATGCCGACGACGTGAGGGTCGCCGCGTTCAACAAGGCGCGGGTGGTCCGCGACGGGTTGTTGAACATTCCCGACCGGTTGTCCGCCGTGCTGGCCACCGAGAGTGATCCGGCAAGGGTCCACGAACTGCTGGCCGCCGAGATCAGGACGGCGCTGGAGGAACTGAGCGGTGGGTCCGGACGCGGCTGAGATTTACGGCGGGGCATTCGATCAGGGCCTGCGCCCCGACCCCCTGCTGACGGTCTCGGAGTGGGCCAACCAGCACCGGCGGTTGTCAGGCCGCGCGGCCTCGGAGCCGGGGCCCTGGCGAACCAGCCGGACGCCGTATCTTCGTGAGATCATGGACTGCCTGTCGCCATCGTCCCCGGTGGAACGGGTGGTGTTCATGAAGGGGGCTCAGACGGGAGGAACCGAAGCGGGTAACAACTGGGTCGGATACGTCATCCACCACGCCCCGGGCCCCATGCTGGCGGTGCTGCCCACCGTCGAGATGGCCAAGCGCAACTCCAAGCAGCGGATCGACCCGCTGATCGAGGAAAGCCCGATTTTACGCGAACTGGTCAGGCCGGCGCGGTCGCGGGATTCCGGTAACACGGTGCTGGCCAAGGAGTTCCCCGGCGGGGTGCTGGTGATGACCGGCGCCAACTCGGCGGTGGGGCTACGCTCCATGCCGGTGCGCTACCTGTTCCTCGACGAGGTCGACGGCTATCCCGGCGACCTCGACGGCGAAGGTGACCCGGTGGCGCTGGCCGAGGCCCGGACACGGACGTTCTCGCGGCGCAAGATCCTGATCGTCTCGACGCCGACCATCCGTGGGGCGTCCAGAATTGAACGCGAGTACGAGGCGTCGGACCAGCGCCGTTACTTCGTGCCCTGCCCTGTCTGCCGCAAGCACCAGTGGCTCAAGTTCGAGCAGTTGAAGTGGGAGAAGGGCAAGCCGGAGACCGCTGCTTATGAATGCGAACACTGCCAGGCCCGCATCGAGGAGCATCACAAGACCTGGATGCTGGAGAACGGCGAGTGGCGAGCGACGGCCAAACCGGAGAACGACAATGGCAAGACCGCCGGGTTCCATCTGTCCAGCCTGTACAGTCCTATCGGCTGGCGGTCGTGGAAGCAGATCGCCGGGGCCTGGCTGGCGGCGCAGGGCTCCGACGCGGCGGTCAAGTCGGTGAAGAACACCGACCTGGGCGAGACCTGGGTTGAAACCGGCGAGGCCCCGGACTGGCAGCGGCTCTACGACCGCCGCGAGGATTACCGTGAAGGCACGGTCCCTGCTGGCGGCCTGCTTCTCACCGCCGGCGTCGATATTCAAAAAGACCGTATCGAGGTTTCCATCTGGGCCTGGGGAAGGGACAAGGAGTCCTGGCTGGTCGAGCACCGGGTGATCGACGGCGACACCTCGCGCGACGACGTCTGGAACGAACTTACGGAGATGCTGTCGGAGACTTGGAGCCATGCCTCCGGCGTCCAGATGCCCCTCAAGCGGCTGGCCGTGGACAGCGGCTACGCGACCCAGGAAGTCTACAGCTGGGTCCGCCGCCATCACGCCGGGCTGGTCATGGCCGTCAAGGGCGTGGAACGGGGCGCCGCTCTGGCCGGGATGCCAACCGCCGTCGATATCACGGCGGGAGGCAAGCGGCTCCGGCGCGGCGTCAAGGTCCGGCCGGTGGCCGGCGGCATCGCCAAGCTGGAGCTGTTCAACAATCTGCGCAAGGACCCGCCGACAGACGAAGAATTGGAAGCCGGAGAATCCTACCCCGCCGGCTACGTTCATCTCCCCAAGGTCGACGGCGAGTACTGCAAGCAGCTGTGCTCGGAGCAACTGGTGACCACCAAGAACCGGCGCGGCTATGCCGTGCGCGAGTGGCGAAAACTCAGGGAGCGCAACGAGGCGCTGGATTGCTACGTCTACGCCCGGGCGGCCGCCGCCGTGGTCGGCCTCGACCGCTTCGAGGAGCGCCACTGGCGCAAGCTCGGGAACTCCCTGGGCGGCAATCCAGCGCCCAAAGTGAATAAACAACGCCCGGCCGAACAGAAGGCGCGGCCTTCCCGCCCGGCGTCCAAACGCCGTGGCGACTGGCTCGGCGACCGCGGAGGAAACTGGCTCAAATGA
>DUZD01000136.1 GCA_013349695.1 Rhodospirillaceae bacterium | reverse complement strand
GCTTCCGGACGTCGTCGCGTGCCGCTTGTGGTGCACGGACACCACGGCGCGACGCGCTCCTAGCCGGAAACCTCGCAAGACCGTCGTAGGGGTGCAATTTGGCTGACGCGGGCCACTAGCCCCGGAATCACCACGTTCAACGGAACTGGGACTTCGTGAAGGATGTTCGATGGCCCGGCCTATCTCGACCGCGCCGCGCCCCGTTTCGCGCCGGCGAAGTTCTTGACGTGGGTATTCGTGCTCGGGCCTTTTATCGAACCGGGATCCGGATCGAATTGCCCGAGCCGAATTTTTGGGGCGGGTCGGTTGGTTTCGGCTTGCCGCTTTCTGGTTTTCCGCGCCGCTTTCGCCTTTGCCCGTAGGCGGGCCTTCGCTTTGGTCATGTCTGCTTCGCCTTTCCTGATGAAAGCGGACGGATTCAGGGTGTGATTTGTAAATCAACTTATAGCCAAAAGCGGATATTTAGCCAGCCTTTCAAATAGGGCTCGATCCGGTACCCCCCGGCGGTTAAGGCCGTCACGCCGGCAAGCCGGCCTCGATCGGCGGCGTCGAAACGGCAGCAAACTGGCGACAAATCGACGCGTCCGGATTGGCGGCAAAGGGTGAATTGTCTTGACTTCTCGGCACCAAAGGCGCACCAGCGGCGCCAGCGACACTCCTTTCAAGGTCGAATTTCGATCGATCGCCGGCCCGACAAATCCTTAAGGCAAGTCCTTAGCTGGCACCTTTCTTTCCGACATATGTGGGCGTTTCGTTAGACGAGGCTCTGCCATGGGTCTTCCATGGGTACGGGCCGCGTCGGTAATGCTTGCATTGTGCTTGCACGCTCGCCGTCCCGCTTTCGGGGCGGAGGGTCAAGACGATTTAATAGAGAAAGAACAAGAAACCATGACTAATTTTGCGGGCCTCGAATTGGCCCAATCCCTCCTTCGCGCCATCGCCGAAGAAGGGTACACCACCGCCACCCCCATCCAGGGCAAGTCCGTCCCGCCGCTGCTTGAAGGGCGCGACCTGCTGGGCGTCGCCCAGACCGGCACCGGCAAGACGGCCGCCTTCGCCCTACCGCTGCTGCACCGCCTGTCGAAAAATGGCGACAAGCTTCAAAACCGCCAGCCGCGCGCGCTGATCCTGGCGCCGACCCGTGAACTGGCGGGCCAGATCGGCGACAGCCTCAGGACCTACGGCCGCCATTTGCACCTGCGCACGGCGGTGGTCTTCGGCGGCACCTCCATCCGCGCCCAAATTAAAAATCTGGCCCGTGGCGTCCACGTGCTGGTCGCCACTCCTGGGCGGTTGATCGACCTCATGAACCGGGGCCATGTGCGGCTTGACGCGGTCGAGACGTTTATCCTCGACGAAGCGGACCGCATGCTCGACATGGGCTTCATCCGCGACGTGAAGAAAATTACCGCCGCCCTGCCGACGCGCCGCCAGACGGCGCTGTTCTCGGCCACCATGCCGAAATCGGTCCAGGGTCTGGCCGCCGATCTGCTGAGCGATCCGGTATGGGTCGAAGCCGCCCCCTCGGCAACCACCGTCGAGAAGGTGGATCAGCGGGTCCTTTTCGTGCCCAAGGACAAAAAGCGTGCGCTGCTTGGCAATCTCCTGAACGACAAGGCGATCGAGCGGGTACTCATCTTCACCCGCACCAAGCACGGCGCCGACCGCGTCGCCCGTCACCTGCACCAGTGCGGCATCCAATCGGACGCCATCCACGGCAACAAGGCCCAGAACGCCCGGCAACGGGCCCTCAGCGCCTTCCGTTCCGGGCGCATCCGGGCGCTGGTGGCGACCGACATCGCGGCCCGCGGCATCGACGTCGAGGGCGTGACCCACGTCATCAACTTCGATCTGCCCAACGAACCCGAAAGCTACGTCCACCGCATCGGCCGTACGGCACGCGCCGGAGCGACCGGCATTGCCATCTCGTTCTGCGACTCGGGCGAGCGCGCCTACCTGCGCGACATCGAAAAGTCGATCCGCCAGAGCGTGTCGGTGATCGAGGACCACCCCTACCACGCGGCCGAAATCGCCAACGACACGGGTCAGACCAATCGGGGCCAGGCCAAGCACGGTCCCCAGTGGAAGAAACCCCAGAGTCAGAGTAAGGGCAGGGGCCAGCGCCGCCGTAATCCCCGGCGCAACAGGCGGGCGGCACGCAAGGCGGCATAACCCCCGTGCCAAGGCGGCGACGGTTCCTGTGTCCTGGTCGGTCGTGACATGTCCGCTAAGGGTGTGCGCCGTGATAAGGCGGCGCTTTCCAGTGGGTGCGAGGCCCCCCCGGCGAACGCTCCAGCCGGAAGCAACCGGAGCAGTCATGGAGGTGACGAAATGGCTGAAGCCTTCGGGTACCCGCGACAAATGGATTGCCGCCGAAATGGTGGCCACTTTCGAGATGGCGATGAAGGCCGCCGGCAAGACCTACAGGTCATATTGGTACGAAGCCGACCATGCCTTCGCCAACCCGACCCAGGCCCGCTATGACGCCGAAGACGCCAAACTGGCATGGCGGCGGAACTTTTTTTTTCTGAACGAGCAGCTGAAAGATCAAAAAGCGCGGCGAGGTTAAAAGGGGCGGCGGAAGCACCACGGAAGTAAAAAACAGGTTCCTCGACTCCACCGAGGAGCCGAAAATTTTCCCTTGGTTGGAATCTCTCGCAATGCGCTTGCTTTTCCAAATTCAGCTTCGGACGCTTCTCCTTAATAAAATAGTTTAATTAATAATCCAAAACCAATCAATAGTGTAACAAAAAATGCTAAAGCATAAACTATATGAATAGTTTCGAAGGTAGGCTTCTTACTCATTTCCCCGTCCTTAACTTTTGACTTGGCGTCCCGCCGAAAAAGAGTTTAGTGAAATCAGTCGATTGTGATCCCTTCGTTGTGGTCGAACAGCGATGGAAGCACAAGATGTGGACCGAAAACACGCGACCCAAGTATGAACGCAAGGGGCCGCGCCATGCAAGCGATTTTACCGGCGCGGAGTGGGGCTTGATCGGCCCGCTTCCGCCGCCGCGCAAACAGCTGGGCCGGCCCCCAGAACGACGGCGATGCGCGAGGTGGTGAACGCGATCCTGTACATGGCGCGCACGGGTTTTGTCAGTGGCGGATGTTGCCGAAGGGCTTTCCGCCGAAGAGCACGGTCCAGGAGTACTTCCGCGCATGGCGCGCCGGCGGGACGCTGGACCGGATCAACCGCGAGCCGCTCTTGACCGCGCGAGAAGCCGACGCGAGAGAGGCGAGCCGGTCGGCCGGCGTGATCGACAGCCAGTCGGTGAAAACCACGGAAAGCGGCGGCCCGCGCTGGTTTGACGCGGCCAAGTCGGTCAACGCAGGCAAGCGCCATATCCTCACCGACACCGGCGGGCTCCTCGTCGCCGGCATGGTTCACGCCGCCCACATCCAAGACCGCGACGGCGCGCCGCCGTTGCTCGCCTCGATCCGATGGACCTTCCCCTGGCGGCGCCATGTCTTCGCCGATGGCGCCTGGGCCGGACCGAAACTCGGCAAGGCGTCGCAAAAGATCGGCCAGTGGACGCTGGAGATCGTCAAGCGAAGCGACGGCATGACGAGCTTCGAGGTCCTGCCCCGGCGTTGGGTGGTGGAGCGCACCTTCGCCTGGCTCGGCCGCAACCGCCGTCTCGCCAAGGACTTCGAGGCGACCATCGCCAGTGCCGCGGCCTGGCTCATGATCGCCGGCATCCAAACTCCTTACGCGAAGGATCGCAAGGCTTTGAAATCAAACGATTCATTTCCGGACGGACCCCGAGACGGAGCAGAAACCGATAACCCCCCCGTAAAAGTAGAGCCGCCGATAGTGGCCACCCCGGTAAAAGTCTCCGTTGCCGATTCAACCCAATCGCTTCCAACGGCAAAGTCCGTGGCAAGCACTGGCGTGATAGAGGATTTTCCTTTGGTTGCAACCTCTCGCAGTCCGTTTGCTTCTCCATATTTAGGCTTAGGCGCTGACTCTTCTTCTTCTGGAAGATATGTTGCAATTAAATATGAAAAACCAATCAATAGTATAATTAAAGATGCTAAAGCGGAAACTACATAATAAACTGCAAACCTGCTATATTTTTTCTTCTTTCCCATTTCCCCGTCCTTAACCTCTGACTTATAATAAGTTATCAAACTCAAAGATATTAAGTATAGGCAATTTAAACAAGAAATGATGGAAAAGGCAATTCCGGAATTAATTTCGGGCTATTTTTTCCTGAACGTTGCAATTTTACAACAATGGCGGTGTCACAAGGTTGGTGGAAAATTGGAAAATCGGCCTAAGGGCTCGTCACAAAATAACCGCGTCACTTCCCTTCCGTCGTCATGCCCGGCCTTGAGCCGGGTATCCACGCGGTCGATGCCGAGCGCGGGGCCCGTGGATGGCCGGATCAAGTCCGGCCATGACGACGGAAGGGAGGATGGTGGTTCATTTATTCTGTTTCGGCCACTAAGCTCCCGATTGGAAAACCTGACGGCAAGATCGCCCCTACCAGGGAATTTCCCGCCGGCAAGGCGGGGGAGCGGGCTGGCCCTATTCCACGCGGATGGATATTGCTCTCTCATGTCCGATTTCAAGGTACCGGACAGAGTTTTCCGTCCACCGGCTTGGCCGGTGTCGATGTTTCAGTGTAGCCGACGCGCACGGCTGGAGGCGAGACCATCGTAACGACG
>DUZD01000226.1 GCA_013349695.1 Rhodospirillaceae bacterium | reverse complement strand
AGGGCGGCGAGCCGGGCCGGGTTGGAGCCCAGATCAAAACCCAGGGCGCGCTCGTTGCCCTGTAAGGGGGCGACGAAATAGACGGGGAAATATTCGTCGCGCGGCCCCGCCGCGGCCATGCCTACCTGGGCTTTCCTTTCGGTAATCCGAAAACCGGAAAGACCGTCTTTTCGGGCCCGTTGCTCATAATCCCCGCGCTCCTTGGCGGTAACGCGGGGGATCCATTCCAGGGCCTGAATGCCGGGATAACGGTTCAGGTAGCCGCTGTTGAAGACAGTAAACTCGGTGCGGGTTACAACCTCGGAAGATAGGAAAAAGCTCTCTATCGAACGGAGAACGTCCAAATCCCTGGAGAGCGTTTCCTCCAGGGAATGGGTGTAGTTCTTGATCGTATTCTCGAAGCGATGCTCATTGCGTTCCTTTTCCCAATCCGAAACGAAGCGGAAGCTGACGAACGAGAGGGACATCCCGATAATGACCAGCACCAAGACGAAACCGAACCGGGACAGCCTCGGTCTCCCGGCCCGCCACCCCGGTCCGGCCTGGGAACCGCCGGATGGGTCGGATTAGGTTGCTTTGTTGATCACGTTCGCCATCGGCATATCCCCAATTCGAAAGCAAATTCGCCGGTTGCCCGATCATCGCGGAGGAGATATCGAGCCTCGGCCGCGAAGTTTCAACCAGCGGACTGGGCCGACATCCTGTTAGTTGTATAAATATAATCTAATTTTTATAAAAGGTAAGCAGGCCGAAACCAAAAACAAGGCCTGTCGAGCATAAAAAATGGCTGCTCCCGTCGCCGGCGGGCGACGGTTCAATCCTCCAGGCCCATCAGGGAGCGGGCGAAGGCTTGCGCATCGAAGGCGCGCATGTCGTCGATTCCCTCGCCGACGCCGATGGCTAGAACGGGTAGCGCGAATTTTTCCGCCAGCGCCACCACCACGCCGCCTTTCGCCGTTCCGTCCAGCTTGGTCATGACGAGGCCGGTGATATCGACCATGTCGCGAAAAACCTCGACCTGGGCATGGGCGTTCTGGCCGATGGTGGCGTCCATCACCAGAAGACGGTCGTGCGGAGCGGTGGCGTCCAGTTTTTTCACCACCTGGACGATTTTCCGCAACTCGGCCATCAGGTCGGCCCTGTTGTGGAGCCGCCCGGCGGTGTCGATCATCAGCACGTCGGTGTTTTCGGCTTGCGCGCGGAGCAGCGCGTCATAGGCGAGGCCGGCGGCGTCCGCCCCCGTCGCGCCGGCGACCACCGGGCAATCGGCGCGCTCGCCCCAAGCCTGAAGCTGTTCGATCGCGGCGGCGCGAAAGGTGTCCGCCGCCGCCAGCATGACGGTGTGGCCGGCCCCGCGGAACTGCTTGGCCAGCTTGCCGATGGTGGTCGTCTTGCCGCCGCCGTTGACGCCGCAGACCAAGACGACGTGGGGCTTATGGGCCTTGTCGACGGCAAAGGCGCGGGCCACCGGCGCCAGGATCGCGGCGATCTCGTCGGCCAGGGCCTGGCGGACTTCCGCCGGAGTGATTTCCCGGTTGAAGCGCGTATCGGCCAGGGACTGGGCCAGCCGCGCCGCCGTCGCCACTCCCAGATCGGCCGAGATCAGAAAGTCCTCCAGCTCCTCGACCAATGCGCCGTCCAGCTGGCGCTTGTCGAAGATGCCGCCGATCCCGTCCTTGAATTTCGCCGAGGATTTGCTCAACCCGTGCCTAAGCCGGCCCAGCCACTTCTTTTTATCGGTATCGCTCACGGCTTTCCCGTCCCCGGCTTGCTTCCGAACAAATGGCCGGCGGCGGCGGATTCGACGCGGACATCGACGATGGACCCCGGCGCCGCGTCGAAACCGAGGCGAACCGGGGCGAAACGGCGGCTATGGCCAAAACGCTCCTTTTCGACCAGCACCTCGGCGGTCTCGCCGATCCGGGCGGCGAGGAAACGAGTCAACGCCGCCTCGCCGGCGGCGCGCAGCCTGGCGGCGCGCCGCTTGCGAACGTCTCCCGGAATCCGCGGCATCCGCTGGGCGGGGGTTCCGGGGCGCGGCGAGAAAGGAAAGACGTGCAGGTAGGTCAGTCCCAGATCGCCGACCGCCGACAAAGTATTTTTGAACATCGCCTCGGTCTCCGTCGGGAAGCCGGCGATCAGGTCGGCGCCGAAGACGACGTCGGGACGGGCCTGGCGGACCGTTTGGCAAAGCTTCTCCATATCGGCGCGGCGATGACGCCGTTTCATCCGTTTCAGGATGACATCATCAAAGGCCTGCAAGCTCAGATGCAGATGCGGCATCAGCCGGCCGTCCTCGGCCAACAGTTCGATCAGCGCTGTATCCATCGCCGCCGGGTCAAGGGAAGAAAACCTGAGACGCTTGATTTCCCCGACTCGGGCCAGCAGGCTGGCCGCCAGTCCGCCCAGTGTCGGGCGGCCAGGCAGGTCGGCGCCGTAAGAGGAAATATCGACGCCGGTCAGCACCACTTCGCGGTAGCCGTTGGCGGTCAAATGGCGCGCCTGCTCGATGATGCCATGCACCGGCAGGCTACGGCTGGGGCCGCGGGCCAGCGGAATGATGCAAAAAGTGCAGCGGTGATCGCATCCCTGCTGGACCTGGAGATAAGCGCGGGTGCGCCCTTGCAGGCCGCCGATCATCCGCCCCGCCGTTTCCCCGGCGGCCGTGATGTCGGACCATGTCATGGCCTCGCCGTTGGCGCCGGCCAGCGCCGATGGCCGCAATTTCTCGGCGTTGCCGACGACCCGGTCGACCTCGGGCATGCTGGCGAACCCGCCGGGATTCACTTGCGCGGCGCAGCCGGTGACGATGATCGTCGAGCCCGGCTGTTGACGGCGGAGGCGGCGGATGGTCTGGCGCGATTGCCGTTCGGCTTCGGCGGTAACGGCGCAAGTGTTGACGATCACCGTGTCGGCAAGACCGGCCTCGCGGGCGGCGGCGCGCATGACCTCCGATTCGAAGGCGTTCAAACGGCAGCCCAAAGTGACGACTCTGGCATCGCTCATGACAGCAACGATTCGTCCAAGGTGCCCTGGAAACTGACCGCCGCCGGTCCCGTCATCAGCACATGGTCGTCGGCCAGCCATTCGATCGCCAAGCTGCCTCCGTCGAGGATGACTTGCGCGGCGCGCCCGGTGTACCCCCGCCGGTGGGCGGCGACCAGGGCGGCGCAGGCGCCGGTGCCGCAGGCGCGGGTGATGCCGGCGCCGCGCTCCCAGACGCGCAGGCGGATTTCATGGTCGGACAGCACTTGCGCGGCGCCGACGTTGACGAACCGGGGAAACATTTCATGGCGTTCGATAACCGGGCCGAAGGTCTCCAGCGCCGCCGCCTCGGCATCGTCGACGAAAAAGACGGCGTGGGGGTTGCCCATGCCGACCGCCACCGGGTCCTTGAACGGCCCGGCTTCGAGGCGAAGATGCAGGGTGTCGGCGGGGCCGGCCAGCGGTATGTCCCGCCAGTCGAGGCGGGCTTGTCCCATATCGACAGCGATGTCCCCGCCGCCCGCCGCCTCGGCGTCGAGGAGTCCGGCGGCGGTTTCGATGACCGCCTGGGTGGCGGCGTTCTCGGTCATGATCATGGCGGCGACGCAGCGGGCGGCGTTGCCGCAGGCCGCGGCCTCGCCGCCGTCGGCGTTGCGGACGCGCATGAAGACATCCGCCAGGCCGCTGGCCGGCGGCTCGACGACGATCACCTGATCGCAGCCGACGCCGGTGCGCCTATCGGCAATGGCGCGCGCCTGGCCGGCGCTGATTGGCAACGCAACCCGGCGCCCGTCGAGGACCACGAAATCGTTGCCGAGCCCGTGCATCTTGGTGAAAAGCAGTCCCGCCATAAGGCGCTTAATATGCCCCCGGAACGGAAGAAGTCCACAGGAATCGGGGAGAGCGCGATGGTATCAGCGGCCGTGCGCCGTCAACACGGCTTGCATGTGAAAGCCGGCCTGGGCGGGGCGGTAGGCGTACTTCAAGCCGATGGGACAGGCGTGGCGGGACAGGCAGCCGCGATCGAGACAGTCCTTTTGGTCATTCCCGGCCTGCTCCTTGAGGTAACCGATACAGGCCGGCTTGTCGTAGGCGCCGTTATTGAAGGTATCCGCCGGGCAGGCGGTAAGACAAGGTTTGTCGGCGCAACCCTGGCAAGGACTGGGGTGCCGTTGGGGACGAGGTAGCCGCGGTTTTTCCCTGAACTGAAGGGCGCCTCGGTAGGCGTGCCAGAGACCGTATTCCGGATGAATCAATTGCCGCACAGGCGAGGGATGGACGGGATCGGCCCGCCTCGCCCATTGCTTAAAGGGAAGGTAGGGCGGGCCTTCGAAAGGAAACAGCGCGCGGACACCCGGGAAATCCGCCGCCAGGTTTCGCGCCACTTCGTTCAGCACCCGCCGCGTCCAGGAATCGAGCGAATGGGGCTCGTCCCGGCGTTGGCGGCTAAAAGACGCCCACAGGGCCGGTCCGGCGTGCCGATCAGCACCACCGTGCCGCCACC
The DNA here is from genome assembly GCA_013349695.1 of Rhodospirillaceae bacterium. Classification (GTDB taxonomy): domain Bacteria; phylum Pseudomonadota; class Alphaproteobacteria; order Rhodospirillales; family 2-02-FULL-58-16. Next base: position 192 of record DUZD01000226.1, on the reverse strand, counting down.
GCTCGGCACGCCGTCACTGGCGCGGGGATGGAAAGCGCCCCGGCGGATCAAGCCGGTGGCGGCAAGGACCGACTCGATGGCTTGCAAGGCTGGCCTGCCCCCATTAAGTGGTCCAGCGTCTATGAGAGAGTTCGGCGCGGTTTCATGCCCTGCTGTGCAGGCTGGAGCGTAGCGTAAGCCTGGACAGCAGGG
>DUZD01000120.1 GCA_013349695.1 Rhodospirillaceae bacterium | reverse complement strand
TCGGACGGCGTTGCGCGGCGCTTGTGATGGATTGACATCACGGCGCGCCACGCGCCTAGCCGGGAAACTCGGAAGCCCGTCGTATGGGGTCAGGAATCCCGCCGGGGTGTACTAGTGGCCTTTTCCGGCTCGGCTTTCGTTGCCCCGGAGGCGCCGCCTCTTGCGCCCGCCCGGGCGAGCGCTCCATAATCTTCCGCCATGACCGACGCCAACACAGCCGTGGCCGCCCGCCTCCGGCAGGGGATATCGATCCTGCTGGCGGTTTGCCTTGGCCTGGCGCTTCCGGCCGCCGCCGCCGCCCCCCGGCTTGACGGCATTTCCCTGCCGCCGGGTTTCAAGATCAGCATATACGCGCGCGTCCCCGGCGCCAGATCGATGGCGGTGGCGGCGGAGTTGGGGGTGGTTTTCGTCGGCACCCGCGCCGATTCCATTTATGCCGTCGTCGATGCCGACGGCGACCGGCGCGCCGACAAGGTGGTCAAGGTGAAGGCCGGCCTGCATGTTCCCAACGGCATCGCCTGGCGGGACGGATACCTCTACGTAGCCGAGCAGCACCGCGTCGTCCGCTTCCCGGCCGCCGACCTGCGAACGCTGGCCCGGGCCCCTCCGCAAGTCCTTTTCGACGGGTTGCCCGACAGTCCTTGGCATGGCTGGCGCTATGCCGCTTTCGGAGCCGACGGCAAGCTTTACGTGGCGGTCGGCTCGCCCTGCAACATCTGCGAGGTCTCGGGTTTGGAGGGCACCATCATCCGCCTCGACCCGGCCGGCGGCGAGATGGAGGTCTATGCCGGCGGCATCCGCAACTCGGTCGGCATGGACTTCCATCCCGCCACCGGCGAGCTTCATTTCACCGATAACGGCGCCGATAATATGGGCGACGACGTGCCGCCGGACGAACTCAACCGCGCGCCAGGGCCGGGACTCGATTTCGGATTTCCCTTTTATGGCGGCGGCGACGCCCGCACCGGCGCCTTCAAGGACCGGAAACCGCCGCCGCCGACGACCATGCCCGAAATCCGCTTCGCCGCCCATGTCGCCGCCTTGGGCATTCATTTTTACGGCGGCGCCATGTTCCCAGAGGCTTACCGGAACGATGCCTTCGTCGCCCAGCACGGCTCCTGGAACCGGACCATTCCCGACGGTTACCGGGTGGTGCGGGTGAAATTCGACCGGCAAGGCCACGCCTTGTCCCACGAACGCTTCGCCGAGGGCTGGCTGGTCAAGGGCAAGGCCTGGGGCCGGCCGGTCGACGTCAAGGAGCTTGCCGACGGCTCGCTGCTGGTTTCCGACGACCGCCTGGGGGCGATCTACCGGATCACCTACCGGGGACGGTGAAGGACGCTGGCATCAAACCGCGACGTTGTCGATGAGCCGGGTTTGGCCCAGCCAGACGGCGGCGAGCACCCGCCCGGGGCGCGGTTTGCCGTCCCATGGCGCCAGCGTTTCGGCGTCGCGAAGGGCGATGTAATCGACCCTGGCGAAACCGGCGTCCAAGAGATTTTTCCCGGCCCAATTTTCCAGATCGGCGATATCCGTCTCCTTGGCGGCGCGTTCGGCCACCGCCGACAAGGTCGCAAAAAGCGCCGGCGCGCGGGCGCGCTGGTCTTTGGTCAGATAGGCGTTGCGCGAAGAGAGCGCCAGTCCGTCGGCCTCGCGCACCGTCGGCGCCGCCTCGATTTCGACCGGGATGTCGAGATCCCCGACCAGGCGTTTGATGATCAGCAGCTGCTGGTAGTCCTTTTCGCCGAAAAAAGCCCTGTCGGCGCCGGCCTGCAGCAAGAGCTTGGCGACCACCGTCGCCACGCCGTCGAAAAATCCGGGGCGGGATTGTCCCTCCAGGATGTCGCCCAAGCCCGGCACCGAAACCTTGGCCATGAACCCATCGGGATAAATTTCCTCCTTCTTCGGGGCGAACAACAGATGCGCGCCGAGCGCCGCCAGCTTGGCGGCGTCGGCGGCCTCGCCGCGGGGATAGACATCGAAGTCCTCGCCCGGCCCGAACTGTTTGGGGTTGACGAAAAGGCTGACGACGGTGCGCCCCGTCTTGGCCAGGGAACGGCGAACCAAGCTGAGGTGCCCGTCATGCAAAGCCCCCATGGTCGGCACCAGTCCGACGCTTTCGCCGCCGGCTCGCCAGGCCGCGACAACGGCGCGAAGGTCGGCGACGCGGCGCACGATCTTCAGGGGCACGCCAGCCGCCATGACTATCCCTTGCCTTTTTCCTTTTTCTTCTTCACCCCGAAACAGTGTTCCGGTCCGGGAAAGCGGCCGGCCCGCACGTCCCCGGCGTAAGCCCTGGCCGCCGCGGAGATTTGCCGGCCCAGTTCGGCGTAGCGTTTGACGAACCTGGGGGTGAATTCGGAGAACAGCCCGATGATGTCCTCGGTGACCAAAATCTGTCCGTCGCAGGCGGGCGACGCGCCGATGCCGATGGTCGGCACGGGCACGGCCTTGGTGATCTTGCGGGCCAAGGGTTCGACGGTTCCCTCGATGACGATGGCGAAAGCGCCGGCCTCGGCCACCGCCTTGGCGTCGGCGAGGATGCGCCCGGCCTCCTCGGCATCCTTGCCGTGGCAACGGTAGCCGCCGGCTATGTGGACCGATTGCGGCATGAGCCCGACATGGCCCATGACCGGAATGCCGCGCCGGGTCAGGAAACGGATGGTCTCCGCCATGTCGGCGCCGCCTTCCAGCTTGATCCCGGCGCAGCCCGTCTCCATCATCACCCGCGAACACGACCGGAAGGCCGCCTGGGGTGATTCCTGGTAGCTGCCGAAGGGCATGTCGACGATCACCAAGGCCCTTTCGGCACCCCGCGTCACGGCTGAACCATGGGCGATCATCATCTCCAGGGTCACGCCGATGGTGGTGCCCAGGCCATAGAGCACCATGCCCACGGAATCGCCGACCAAGAGAAGGTCCACATGCTCGTCCAGCAGTTTCGCCGTCAACGAGGTGTAGGCGGTCAGGCAGACGATCGGGACATCGCCTTTTCGCGCTCTCAGCCCGGCAACCGTGACCGCTTGTTTGGCGGCCGCTGCCTTCATATCCAAGCCCCCCTCCCTGCCTTTCCGAACGTCGCCAGCATACACCATGCCGAGACCGGCCGGCGGGGAATATTCGCCTCGTTTTTGCCGGCTTGGCGCCGCCCCCGGCATACTGTTGGCGGGGTTCGAGCTTGTGAATCCCGGGGAAAAGGAGAAATCCTGGCAATAAGAGGGGCTTTCCGGGCCGATCGCATGTGGATAAATATGGGGACGGCGGGGGGAACAAATAGAATAGCCTAAGTCATTGAATACCTTATACTGTTTTTGTTACTCAAAGAATCCGGTCCGGTTCGCGCCGGCGCTTGGCGGCGGCGGCCCGTGGGAGGTTTTGTAACCATGGCTGAGAACGCAAAGCTACCCTTCCCGGATATGGCCGAGCCGCTGTATTCGACCGGCATCTTGCCGTCGCAGGAAATCCGCAAACTCATCCACAACCATGAGATCGAGGCGACGCAAGAGATAACGAAAGAGCAGGTTCAGCCGGCCAGCATCGATCTTAGGCTTGGCGCCACCGCCTACCGGGTCAGGGCCAGTTTTCTTCCCGGCGCGGAATCGAAAGTGAGCGACAAAATCGCTGCCCTCGGCATGCATGAAGTGGATATCAGCAATGGCGCCGTCCTGGAAAAGGGCTGTGTTTACATCGTTTCCCTGATGGAAAGCCTGAAGCTGCGCAAACGCACCTCGGCCATCGCCAATCCGAAAAGCTCGACCGGCAGGCTGGACGTTTTCACCCGCCTGATCACCGACCATGCCGTTTCCTTCGACCTGGTCAAAGAAGCTTACAAAGGCCCCCTTTACGCCGAGATTTCGCCGCGCGCGTTCAGCATCGTTGTCCGTGAAGGCATGCGGCTGAACCAGTTGCGCTTGCGGCGCGGCAACCCCGCCGCCAGTGACAAGGCGATGCGGCGGTTGCACGAGGAGGTCCGCCTTGTCGATGTCGAGCCCGGACAGGAAAACATCTCGAAGGGGGTGGCCATCACCGTTGACTTGCGCGGCGGCGATTCCGGTATGGTCGGCTACAAGGCAAGGGTACATACCGGACTCATCGACCTCGACAAGGTCGGCCACTACGACCCGATGGAATTCTGGGAGCCGGTGCGAGCGGCGAGAACCGGCGGCATCATCCTCAATCCCGGCGATTTCTATATCCTGGCGTCGCGGGAAGCGGTGACGGTGCCGCCCAAGCACGCCGCCGAGATGGTGGCCTATGACACCCTGGTCGGAGAATTCCGCGTCCACTACGCGGGCTTTTTCGACCCCGGCTTTGGCTATTCCGAGACCGGCGACGCCGCCAGCCACGCCGTTCTCGAGGTCAGGTCGCACGAGGTTCCGTTCACCATCGAGGACGGACAAGTCGTCGGCCGATTGCTGTATGAAAGGCTGACCGCCGTTCCCGACAAGATTTACGGGAACGCAATCGGCTCCAGCTACCAAAGGCAAGGCCTGGCGCTGGCCAAGCAGTTCAAAAGATCATAGAGCGGACCTAAGATTGATGAATCGCTTTATCGATTCCAATCAATCTGGATTTGCTCTCTCATGTCCGATTTCAAGGTACCGGACAGAGTTTTCCGTCCACCGGCTTGGCCGGTGTCGATGTTTCAGTGTAGCCGACGCGCACGGCTGGAGGCGAGACCATCGTAACGACG
>DUZD01000181.1 GCA_013349695.1 Rhodospirillaceae bacterium | reverse complement strand
TACAAGGTCTTGGGCGTCGTCAGCCGCCGCTTGCGATGCTCCAGCATCGCGGCACGCCGCCTTCCTAGCCCAAGACCTTGTAAACGCGGCGCAACCCGTGATGAACTTCCCAAACAGGCTCTGAGTTACGCCGCTCCATGATACGTCTCTTTGATGCGCAACTGGATGATGGCAACGCCGAGGATAGTGACCACCCCGCCAATGGCCATTTCCCAGGTCGGTGTCTCGCCCAGTAACAAGACGCCCGCCAAAACCCCGATGACCGGCGACAGCAAGGTGAACGGCACGATTTTGCCGATCTCGTATTTTTCGATCAAATAGTACCATAGCCCGTATGCCGTGATCGAAGCCGCGAAAACCGTATAGAGAACCGCCCCCCACCCGAGCCAGCCGGCGGCCAGCGCCGCTTCGACCTGGCCTTCTTCGAGAAACGCCGAGGCCAGCATCAGCTGCGGCGCCGCGAACAGCGCCATCCAGGCGTTCAAGGTAAAGACGTTGATGCGGCCAATTTTCTTGATCTGGATATTGCCGAGCCCCCATGCGAACGCGGCAAGGAGGATCAACGCCAAATATCCCAGGCCCGACGCGGTCCGCGGTTCGCCCGCCAGAATGACGACTCCTGAAAAGGCGATGGCCATGCCGACGGCACGGCGCCCGCCGAATTGTTCGCCCAGGAAGAGGCGGGCCAGCAGTATGCTGAAAGGCACGCCCAGCTGCATGACGATCGCCGACACCGCCGCGTCGGCGCCGACCAGGCCGGAAAACATGGCGCCGAAGTGAAGGCCGCCAAAAGTCACCGACAGGACAGCGATCCTCGCCATCCGGCCAACCGGCGGCCGGCCGAACCAGATGAGGATTCCGGCCACCAGGGTAAGCCGCAAGGCGGTCATGAAAAGCGGCGGGATCAGACCTACCCCGACCTTGACGACGACAAAGTTGATGCCCCAAATAACAACGATGGCAAGGGCGGCGAGGACGTCGGCGAACTTCATTGGCGCTGGGCCGGCGGATTTAGCGCAACCCGCGTTCTTTTTCGATGCGGTCGTAGGCGGCGTTGATGACCGCCATTTTTTCGTTGGCGAGATCAATGAATTCCTGCGGCACGCCCTGGGCGATCAGTTTGTCGGGATGGTTTTCCCGGGTCAACTTGCGGTAGGTGCTCTTGATTTCGTCGTTGGAAGCTTTGCGGGTGAGGCCCAGGACTTTGAAGGGATCGGCCTTCTCGGGGCCCATGTGGCTAACCCGGATGCGCTCGAATCTTCGCCTGCTAAAACCGAAAATGGCGGCGACTTTCTTGAGGAAGTCCAGCTCCGCCGGGTGAACGACGCCATCGGCCTTGGCGATGTGGAAAAGCCCGCCCAAAAGCTCTTCCAGCACCGCCGGTTCATGGGCGAACATGCCGCCGATCTGCTCGGCGTAAACCTCGAAGCCTTTCGCATCCCGGCGCGCGTCGTCGAAAATTTGGCCGACGTTTTTCATCTCATCCGGCGGGATCCGAAAAATCCGTTTGAAGGCCTCGACTTCGTCGCGGCTGACATGGCCGTCGGCTTTCGCCATTTTGGCGCTCAATACGATGACGGCGATGGTGAAGGCGACCTGCTTGTCGACCGCCTCGTCGTCGGTTCGTCCGCGCCCGCCCCTGGCCTTGTCGAAAGCGTGACCGGCATAAGCGCCCAGAAGCGCACCCAGCGGCCCGCCAAAAGCGAAACCGGCGAAGCCGCCGATGATCTTTCCCCAGATACTCATAGTAAGATTGTCGAGGCTCTTAGTTAGGTCTCTTAATCGTGTCTTGTGAATTTAGATGTTCGGTGGAGAAAAGCAAATTTCCGGCCGGCGAATTCGAATTCTTCCTTCAATGCATGCCATGAAGTTTTTCCAGCTCGATGAAAAACGCGCCGAAAATTTTGTTGGGTGTCTCCCGGAACCTTTCCTTGAAATAGGTTTTTCTCGCCTCGTCCAAATTGCGAAGACGGACGGAGTCGAAAAGGGACGTGAAAAGCAGATAAAAATTGCGGTCGGCAAAGACCTTCTCGGCTGTTGGGTTTTTTTCCTTGGGGACGAAAACGTTGCCTGCCAGGGAAACGTTTTCCTGGTCCGTGTTCATGATCGTGAGGAACCAGTTTTTGCGGATTTCGAAGCGCTTGAAGCGGCGGGCAATGATCACCAAAGTCCGATCGAGAACGGCTTTGCAGCGCCGGTCGGCGAAATAGGCTTCCCAAATCGGAGTGTCTCCCAGTTCCGCCCTTTTCTCGGTGGCGACGAGCATGCAGATTTCCCGGCATTCAGCCAAATCCTGATCGCCGAGAAGCATATAAAGGGCGGTGAAGAAGCGGGGCAACAATTCGCGGGTTATTTCCGATCTCGGGTCGTCGAACAGATGCACGAAGGTTTCGACTACAAGGCGTCCGAAGACGTTGGTGCGTTGGCCCTGGATTTTCGTTTCCTCATAAGCGGCGGTCCATTCGGCGAAGGTTTGCCGGTAAAAGATCTCCAGCGGACCCTTGGCATCCATGACGGTTCGAGCGACGCGTTCGGCGTCTTCCATTTTCACCATGCCGTCGCGGGCGGCTTCCCGCAAGAGTTCCAGGAAAACGCCGATGGCGAAATTGCCGGCGACACGGCAACTGTTGGAGCCCTTATCGGCCTTGCCGCCATCCTTCTTCGGGGACGGCTCAAGTTTCATTTTGGATTCGGTTTCCATGACGGCTGAATGGTTATTATACGACTTTCTCCCCCTGTTTTCACCGACTTCCGAAACACCCGCCCATGGGGTCCGTTCACTTCGCGGCCCGGCTTGTCGGCTCCGGCGAGCCGTTGACGGCCTGCCTTCTGGCCAGGATGGTCCATTCATCCAGGGGATAGTCGTCGATCAGCGTCACATCGGCGGTGAGGGCCCGGGCCGAGAAGTCGAGGAACTCTTCACCGTCGGCATAATAAAGCCCGTCCAGCCGGTTGGCGCTGTCGACACTCAGCATGTTGAAGGCCATGCCCTTGGCGGTTTTCGTCCAAAGTTGCGCGAGGCTGGCCTTGACGTATTCGGTCCATTCGCCGGCCTTGACGTCGAGATGCAGGTTATAGGTGCCGGAGACAAAGGAATAATCGGCCTTTTCGGTGGCGATCAGGCTTTGCGTGAAGGCGGCGCGTGGATTGGCGATACGGGCACGCCCCAGGCGGACCATATGTTCCGAGATGTCGTAACCGTGATAGCGGCTGACCTCGGCGCCGGGCAGGGCGAGGAGGAATTCGAACAGGGCGGCGTAACCGCAGCCCAGGTCGTTGACCGAAAAAACCTGCCGGCGGAGGCCGGGATCGAGGATGCCGGCCAGAACCTCGAAGCGCAGCAACTGGCCTTCCCGGTTTTTCCACAAAACGCCTTTCGGCTTGGCGCCGAATTTCCTCAACCGCTGGCCGTAGGCGACGGCGATGGGGGCGAGGATTTGGGGAGCCCTTTTTAAGACGTCGGAGGTCATGGCGCCAGCTTAAGGCGGCGGCGGAGGGGAGACCACCCCTTGGGCGGCAACCGCCCAGCCACGGCGGGCGGCCGACAACCCTTAGTGACCGTTACAAAATAAATGAATCACCACCCTCCCTTCCGTCGTCATGGCCGGACTTGATCCGGCCATCCACGGACCCCGCGCTCGGCATCAACCGCGTGGATACCCGGCTCAAGGCCGGGCATGACGGCGGAAGTGAAGTGACGCGGTTATTTTGTGACGAGCCCTTGGCACGAGCGGCTATTGGAGCGGGCTCCTGAAAGGGCAATTACGTTTTGCCTCCGGCACTCTCGGCAGTCGAAGTCCGCAACCCTGCGAGGTAGTACTTTACCAGGGACGTCGCCATCGCCTCGATCGGTTCGTCGAGGATCAGCTTTTTCTCGGTTTGAAGCAAGCACATGCCGTGCAGGCTGGACCAAAGAACCCGTGCGGTATGATTTCTTTCGGCTTCCCGCCCGGGGCCGAAGAATGGAACTAAACACTCATCCATGAGGCCAAGCAGCCGCCCAATCTTCTGGTGATGCCAGTCGGGCAGCAGTCTTTCGCCTGGCCGGTGATGCTCGAAAAGCAGGTTCCAGAGTTTTGCGTTCGCCCTGGTGAACGCGATATAGCCTTGCGCGAGGGCCAACAAATCGGCCTCGGGATCGTTGTCACCGGGCGCGGTCGCGAGGGCTTCGTAAAGACTATCCAGGGTACGGCCGTTCAGGTGAACGATCAGGTCGTCGAGATCGTCGAACAAGTTGTATAGCGTCCCGGCCGAGTAGCCGATCTTGGCGGCGATACGGCGCGCGGTCAGGCCGCCGAGCCCATCTTCCTCGGCGATTTCCCGAGCCGCCGAGAGGGCCATCTCAAACAGCTCATCCCGACTGTGGTCGGCGCGCCGTCCCATTTCATCGTCCCTTCGAAAAAAAATAATTGAACCAAGTTTAAAAAATATATTGACCGTTGTTCAAAATCAATCTATTTTAATTGAACGATGTTTATTTATAACGAAGCGGGGCGATGAACTCAAATGGATACCATGCCGTGAGCCTCTCTCAACCCGGTTCAGGCCGCCAAACGATCTCTTTGATCCTCGTCGAGCTCCTCCGCCCGTCATCGGGAGACACGCTATGAATTCGCTTTTGCTCTACCAGATATCGGCCGCATCCGTGGGCGCACTCTTTCTGTTCTACGGCATGGACGTTCGGCGCAAGGCTGGAGCCGCGCAATGTCGTCGCGCCCGCCTGGCAACTGTTGATGAAGCTCTGTGCCTTGTTCTTGATCGCCGTTTTTGCGTG
>DUZD01000152.1 GCA_013349695.1 Rhodospirillaceae bacterium | reverse complement strand
GGCAAAGGCAAGAACGGGCTGTTCAAGGACCAGGAGCGTATCCGCAAAAACCTGGGCAATGTCTCAAGCGACAGTGACATCTACCGGCGCTATGTCAAGAAACTGGATGCCCAGGAGAACGAACTCGAGAACATCGCCGAGGCGCTGGAGAAAGAAAATGCCAAACTCAACGAGTCGACCGAGGCGCTTGCCGGCTATATCGCCAAGCTGAAAATATAGAATTAGAGCATGTCTATGTTGATAAAAATCGGCACCGGCCGGCTGCCGAGCAATCTTGGAATGCTCTAAAACCCGGCCATCCGCCGCACCTCTTCCGGGGTTTTCCCGGCTTCGCGTAAAGCCCGCAAGCTCAACGCCTTGTCCCGCTTGCAAAGACGCCGGCCGGCCTCGTTGGCGAGCAATCGGTGATGGTGGTAGGCGGGCGTGTCCAGATCCAACAGAGCCTGCAAAAGGCGGTGGATGTGGGTGGCCGGGAACAGGTCCTCGCCACGGCTCACCAAGGTCACTCCCTGCAGATGGTCGTCAAGGGTGACCGCCAGGTGATAGCTTGTCGGCGCATCCTTGCGGGCCAGCACCACGTCGCCGAATAATTGCGGCCTGGCGGCGACGGTGCCCGCCTCGGCATCGGTCCAGTACAGCCCTCCGGTCAGTGCCGCCGCTTTCGCCAAGTCGAGGCGCAAGGCATAAGGGAGACCCGTTTTCATCCGTTCCTTGCGGGTCCGCGGCTCGATCTCGCGGCAGGTGCCGGGATAGAGGGGACCGTCGGGGCCATGCGGGGCGTTGCCGGCGGCGGCGATCTCCGCCCGGATTTCCTTGCGGGTACAGAAACAGGGGTAGAGGACTTCCAGGGCGGCCAATTTTTCGAGGGCGCCGGCGTAATCGTCCATATGCTCCGATTGACGCCTGACCGGCGTCTCCCATTCCAGCCCCAACCAGCGAAGGTCTTCATGGATGGCCTTTTCGAAAGCCGGCCGGCAGCGCGCCGCGTCGATATCCTCCATGCGCAGCAGGAAACGGCCGGCCGCTTGCTTGGCCGCCCTGGCGGCGAACAGCGCCGCCAGGGCGTGACCCAGATGCAGATAGCCGGTGGGGCTTGGCGCGAAACGGGTGATACGGTCGGCCAGCGGAGGCTTCTTCGGCATGGCCCGAGAATAGCACGCCTGGACGTCGGCGCGGGTCCGCTCGAACCTATCGGAAAACCTCCCGCCGGCGCCGTCCGAACCGCGCCAGCTTTTGTTGGCGCCGAGCCTCCGCAAGCGAGTATGAATAGGTCCATGTGTGGCGTCGCCGCCATATTCGCCTATGGAGCCAACGCGCCGGCGGCCGACGGCAACGAACTCGCCGCCATGGGCGAGGCGATGCGCGCCCGCGGCCCCGACGGCGAGGGGCTTTGGCTTGCCGGCGACGGCCGTGCCGGCCTGGCGCATCGACGGCTGGCCATCATCGATCTTTCCGCCGCCGCCGCCCAACCCATGCAATTGGACGGCGGCCGCTACCGCATTTCCTACAACGGCGAAATCTACAACTTCCCCGCCTTGCGCCGGCAACTGGAAGACAAAGGCCACCACTTCACCACCGACTCGGACACGGAAGTGCTGCTTCGCCTCTATCAGGCCGAGGGAGCCGGGATGGTGCGCCGTTTGCGCGGCATGTACGCCTTCGCCCTCTGGGACGAGGAACGCCGCGGGATGCTCTTGGCCCGCGATCCCTTCGGCGTCAAACCCCTTTATTACGCCGACGACGGCTCGACATTGCGCGCCGCCTCGCAGGTCAAGGCGCTGACGGCGGGCGGCGGCGCCGGCAAGGGAGCCGACGCGGCCGGGCACGTCGGCTTCTTCCTGTTCGGCTACGTGCCCGATCCGCACACCCTCTTCGCCGACATCGGCGCCCTGCCGGCGGGCTCGACGCTCTGGGTCGACGAACTTGGCGGCCGCCGTCTGGACCGCTTCTTCGACGTGTCGGGCGTTCTCGCCGAGGCGGACGCCGCCGCCGCCGGCGATTTGCGCGACGCCCTCAAGGACAGCATCAGCCATCATCTCGTCGCCGACGTTCGGGTCGGCATATTCCTCTCCTCGGGATTGGATTCGGCGACCATCGCCGCGCTGGCCTCGGAAACGCCCGGCGGCGGCCTCGAAACCTTGACCCTGGCCTTCGAAGAGTACCGGGGCAGCGCCAGGGACGAGGCGCCGCTGGCCGAGGAAGTGGCCGGCGCCTACGCCAGCCGCCACAAAACCGAATGGGTGGCGGGGACGGAATTCCACCACCACCTGGACGACATGCTGAAGGCCATGGATCAGCCCACCATCGACGGCGTCAACGTTTACTTCGTCGCCAAGGCGGCCGCCGGGATGGGCCTCAAGGTGGCCCTTTCCGGCCTTGGCGGCGACGAGATTTTTTGCGGTTACGACAGCTTCCGGCAGATCCCCAAACTGGTGTCGATATTGGGGTCCCTGCCGGGGCGGCGCGTTTTCGCTCCGGCGTGGCGCGCCGTCACCTCGCCTCTCGCCGGGCGCCTGTTCCCGCCCAAGGTCGCCGGGCTGCTGGAACTGGGCGGCCGCTACGGTGACGCCTATCTCTTGCGCCGCGGTCTTTTCATGCCCTGGGAACTGCCGCGAGTGCTGGACGCCGACATGGTGCGCGATGGCTGGCGGCAGCTCGAACCCCTGCTCAGACTCGAGGACTGCCATGGGGCCATCGCCGAGCCACGGCGCAAGGTGGCGGCGATGGAGACGGTTTGGTACATGCGCAACCAGTTGCTGCGCGACGCCGACTGGGCCGGCATGGCGCACGGCGTCGAAATCCGCGTACCTTTCATCGACGAGATTCTATTCCGCCGGCTGGCCCCGGCGATCGGCCGGCCGGGCGGCCCCGACAAGCGGGCGATGGCGGCGACCCCGGCCCGGCCCTTGCCGGCGGCCCTGTTCAACCGCCCGAAAACCGGCTTCGACGTGCCTTTCCGCGACTGGCTACGGGGCGGCGGGGGAAACGGCGCGGGCGGCGAAAGGGGTTTGCGCGGCTGGGCGCGAAAGGTCTACGCGGCGGCGTGGGCCGGCGCCGGCCGCTAGGGCATTTCCGGTTCACATGCGTTCACCTGAAATGCTCTATCTATTTGTTTTAAAAACAAATGCGTCGTCACGGATGAGTCCATCCGCTCGGGATTGGCACTAGCGCAACCGATCCCGGATCGCCTCGATTCCGGCCAGCGCGCAGGCCTCGTCCTTGTCGCCGCCCGGGGCGCCGCCGACGCCGATGCCGCCGATCACCTCGCCGGCGGCCTCGATCGGCAAGCCGCCGCCGAGAATGAGAATCCTGTCGTTCATGTCCTTGAGGCCGGCGGCGGCGGGGTTTTTTTGCACCAGTTCAACCAGTTCGCCCGTCGAATGGCGCAGGCTCAACGAGGTGTATGCCTTCTTGCCGCTGCTGTCCAAGGTATGAGGACCGGCGCCGTCGGCTTTCAACATCACCTTGAGCAAACCGGCCTTGTCGACGACGGCGACGCTGACGCGATAGCCGCTTTGCTCGCAGGCGGCCAGCGCCGCCGCCGCCGCCGCCCTGGCGAAGGCGAGAGGCAGCGCCTTCTTGGCGGGCAAATCCCCGGCCGCCACCGCCGCGCCGGCGAAGGCAAGGGAAAACAGCAGAATGGCGCCGATCAACGCCTTCGGATCGCGGATCGGATTGGCGGGCAGGGTTTTCATGACGTCACTCCCTTGGCGGCGGGGCTGGTTTCGGAGCAATCGAAAACAACAGTTTCTTGAAATAGGCGATGGTCATCTCCAGGCCGTCTTCAAGTTCGATCGCCGGCCGCCAATCCAACTTCTCCTTGGCGAGACGGGTGTCGGGACAACGCTGGATGGGATCGTCCTCGGGCAGAGGCGCTTCCTCGAGGGACGACCGGGAGCCGGTCAGGCGGAGCACCGTCTCGGCCAGCTGGCGAACCGAGAGTTCCCGCGGATTGCCCAGGTTCACCGGCCCGGTGACGCCGTCCGGCGCCTCCATCAGGCGGACCAAGCCGTCAACCAAGTCATCGACGTAACAGAACGACCGCGTTTGCGAGCCGTCGCCGTAAAGGGTGAGCGGCTCGCCATTCAGGGCGCGGACGATGAAGTTGGAAATCACCCGCCCGTCGTCGGGCCGCATGCGCGGCCCGTAAGTGTTGAAGATGCGGGCGACGCGGATGTCGATGCCGTGTTGGCGCCGGTAATCGAAGAACAGGGTTTCGGCGCAGCGTTTGCCCTCGTCGTAACAGGCGCGCGGGCCGATGGGGTTGACGTTGCCCCGGTAGGTTTCCGGCTGCGGGTGAACTTCCGGATCGCCGTAGACCTCGCTGGTCGAGGCCTGGAGGATCTTGGCGCCGGTGCGTTTGGCCAGACCCAGCATGTTTATGGCGCCGTGGACGCTGGTCTTGGTGGTCTGAACGGGGTCGTGCTGGTAGTGGATGGGCGAGGCCGGACAAGCCAGGTTGTAGATTTCATCCACCTCCACGTAGAGCGAAAATGTGATGTCGTGCCGCAAGAGTTCGAAATGCGGATCGTCGAGCAGGTGGATGATGTTGTTCTTGGCTCCGGTGAAGAAGTTGTCGACGCAGAGCAGGTCATGGCCGTCGGCGAGCAACTTCTCGCACAAGTGCGAGCCGAGAAAACCGGCGCCTCCCGTCACCAGGATACGTTTGCTCGCGTTCATGGCGTTCATGGAGTCCTTCACATCCCGCGACGGCGCGGCGAACCTACCATTGCCGGGCGGGGCCACCAAGGGAAAGGTTGCCGCCGTCCGGGCGCCAACGGAGAAATCCGAAGGCTCTTAACCGACATTTCCCAGATAGCCTTCCATCAGAGCCAATCATAGGTAAAGACAACCACGGATAGAAGA
>DUZD01000130.1 GCA_013349695.1 Rhodospirillaceae bacterium | reverse complement strand
TCACCGTGCGGACGCCCTTGAGACCCAGATGCGATTGCAAGATGTCGCGGTAAGCCAGGGTTTCCTCGAACAACAGACCGGTATCGAGAAAAACTACCGGCGTCGCCGGGTCGATTTCGGCGACCAAGGCAAGCAACACCGCCGCCTCGATCCCGAATGACGAGGAAACGGCGACGCGGCCGGGAAATTCATCCCGAATCATGGCGGCGAGCAGTTGCCGGGCGTCGAGATGCCCATGGCGGTCTTGCAGCCGCCGCGCCAGCTCCTCGCCGGGGCCGGCTTGGCCGATCGGTTCGACCGTCTCGTCGATACTGGGCGAATGATATGACCGGGTTGCTTGCGATAGGGAGATGCCGGACATCGGGACATCCTTTTCATATAGATAAAAGAAAGTGGAATTGATAATACGTATCATTCTCAATATTATCAGAAGCTTCCGCTTTGTCAAGATCTCAACTCCAGGACCTTAACTCTAAGTGCGGGATTTCGTAGGTGCCGCAAGGTCCGTTTGTGTTAAGGGTTGTCGGACGCTTGCCGTGGCTGGGCGTCTGCCGCGAACTCGCTCGGCAGGCGTCGGACAAGCCTCGGGGGAGGAAACCGCGGGACGGGTTAGGCAAAGGCGGATCGGCTTGCGCGCGCCGAAACCTGGAACTTCAGACTAGTGGCCCGCGTCAGCCATCCGGATTTTTAAAAAAAGAGGCCGATGCGTGAGCACCGGCCCCAGGCTTCCAGGTTCTCTGTTGGCGCGGAACCTAGAACGGGAAGATGATATCCCAGATTTGAGTGCCCCAACGGGGTCGCTGGAGTTCGCTTAGCGTACCCTGTCCGCCGTAGGCGATGCGCATCTCGGCGATTTTGGTATGCTCGACGGTGTTGTCGGATTCGATGTCCTCGGGGCGGACGACCCCGGTGACCAGGAGTTCCCTGAGTTCGTTGTTCACCCGCATTTCCTGGCGGCCCATGATGACCAGTGAGCCGTTGGGCAGAATCTGGGTGACCATGGCGGCCAAGGAGAACTGGATCTCTTCACTGCGGTCGATCTCGCCGTCGCCCTCGGTTTCGTGCTTGTTGCCGAAACTCATCATGACGCCGCCCTGGTTGATGCCCTCTGGTAGTTTTTTGCGGAATTCCTGCTCCAGACCGAGGAGGGTGGTGACATCCGTATCCTCGCTGTCGTCGCGTGAGCGGGTCGTCTTGTTTTCCAGCTTGGCCGAGTCGCTAAAATCAAGATTGACGGTCAGGATATCGCCGACGGCCTTGGCGCGGTGGTCCTTGAAAAAGGCCCGGGCGCCGGCCCGCCAGAGCGAATTGGGGTTATCCTCGGCTATTTCCGGCGGCGGCATGGGCATACTGACCGGGCGGTAGTCCGGACGGCCCACCGGGTTGGTGATTTTGGTTAGCTTGGGTCCGTCGCCGACTTCCGACAAGCGGGTCAGGGAGTCGCAGCCGCCGACCGCCGCCACGATCACCGCCGCCGCCGCGAGGCGAAACGTACGATAGGCTATGTCATGGGTCATGGCACGTTTCCTAGTTCATGACGATACGGTCGAGGAGACGGATCGACACCCTGCCGGCGCCGGCGACCACCGCCTCGATGACGGTGTTGCTTTGCGTGTTGGTGACGCGGATGACATCCCCGTCGCTACCCGCTTCCAAGGCGCGGCCTTGGGCGGTCAGCACCATCGACGGCATCCTCAGCACCATGGTCACCAAGCCACCTTTCGGCACCAGTACCGGGCGGCGAACCTCCGAGGCGCGGACCGGGACGCCGGCGCGCAAGCCTCGTCTCGGCTCCCTGCCGATAAGATCCTCGGCGGCGAGGATGGTGTTCCTTTGCAGCCGCGAGGAGCGCGTTTTGATCCATGTGATGTCGTCCGAGGCGATGACCTCGCCAGGCGGTATCCGCCGGCTGAGGACAGGTGTCTCGGTCATCTTGTGGAGGCGGCCCGTCACCCGGAAACGCTTCGCCGCCGGATTGTCGGCCGGAGCCACCAGAACGGCGGTGAAGCGCTGTGTGCGTGGGTCAAAAGCCACGTCCTCCACGGCCGCCGTCGCCGTGCTGTCGCCGGCCACGTGGATGCGCAGCAGGCGGTTGCTCAATTCCACTTGCATGTCGGCATCCGTTCCCTTGTCGACGAGCGCCGCCAGGACATAATCCCGAATTTCCTCATGGCTGATGATCTGACTTTCCCGCTTGACCACCGTTTGCTCGCCGATGCTCAAGGGTTTCCAGTCGAGTTTGTAGGCCTTGGCGATTCGATAGAGCCAGCGGGCGTCGAAAACGGCCCTTTCGCCGGGCCCCGGAGCATAGGCAACGACAGCCGGGGATTTTTCGCCGGCGCCAGTGAACAGGTCGCCGAGCCTGACCAGGTTGCTGTTGACGGTGACCGTTTCGCGGAGAGCCACCGGTTCGCTCGGGAGTGCTGAATCGCCCCGGCTCGCCGGCGCCGCGAAAACGGCCAGAAAGACGGTCATAAGGAATATGACGATCGGTTGTTTCATCATCCACCTCCTCAACGCAGTCCCGTCAAGGTGCCCATCATCTCGTCGGATGCCTTGATGACCTTTGAGTTCATTTCATAAGCGCGCTGCGCCGAGATCAGATTGGAAATTTCCTCGACGGCGTTGACATTGGAGGTTTCCAGGAAACCTTGGAGGATGGAGCCAAAACCGGTCGATGCCGGATTTCCGGTCGTCGCATTGCCGGAGGCCGGGGTTTCCAGGTACAGGTTGTCGCCGATGGCTTCCAAGCCGGCGTCATTAGGGAAGGTGGCGATCTGAATCTGGCCGACGTTCTGCAGGTTCACCTGGCCTTCGATTTTCACCAGCACCTCGCCGCTGTCGTTGATGGATACGTCGATGCCGTTGTCGGGGACGGTAATTGACGGCTCCAAGTTGTAACCGTCATGGGTGACGATCTCTCCATCGGCGTTCAGCTGGAACGTGCCGTCGCGGGTATAAGCGGTGGTGCCGTCGGGAAGTTGGATCTGGAACAAGCCTTTTCCTTGCACCGCCAGGTCGAAAGGATTGTCGGTGGAGGTGAGATTGCCTTGTTCGTGGATGCGGTATACCGCCGCCAGTTTAACCCCCAGCCCCAACTGCACACCCGACGGGACAATGGTGCCGGCGTCCGACGAGGTGGAACCGATGCGGCGCAGATTCTGGTAAAGAAGGTCGTGGAATTCCGTCCGCCGCCGCATGAAACCCGTGGTGTTCATGTTGGCGAGGTTGTTGGACACGACCTCCACGTTGCGCTGCTGGGCAAGCATTCCAGTCGCCGCGATGTTGAGCGATTTCATTTTTCCCGTCCTTTCATACTTTCGCTTCTTTCGATCGTCCGGGCCGGAGTTAGACCGGCGCGGCGAGTTCCTTGATCATCGTTTTTATCCGGTCGTCTTCGCGTTTGATGAAATTGCCGATGGAGGCGTAAGCGCGTTGGGTCTTGATCAATCTGGTCATCTCGAAGACGGCGTTGACGTTGGAACCTTCCAGCATGCCTTGCACGATAACCGGCTTTTCAACATCCTCCGGCAGTTGTCGCGTTGCGAACATGCCGCCGCCGACCTGGCGCAGTTGCTGTTGGTTTTTAAAACGGACCACCTTGATCTTGCCAAGTTCACCGTTCTCCGTCGAGACGGTGCCATCCCTGGCGATGTTGATCTGCTTGTCCTCGGGGCTGAAGAAGAAGGGCTGGTCGCCCGTCGAGAGCAGCCTGTCGCCCTGCCCGGTGACCAGTTGCCCGGTATCGTCCAGGCGCAAGTGGCCGTTGCGTGTATAGCGGTTGCCTTGCCCGCTTTCGACAACCAGATAACCATCTTCGCGGACGGCGATATCCAGCGGGTTGCCGGTTGCTTGCAAGGGGCCTTCGGAAAGGTCGCGCATGGTGGCGACGTCGCGGACAAATGCGATTTTCTCGCCGCGAATGTTTTCACCGCCCCGGCTTCGCACCAGATGCTGGACGAACATCATCTTCTCGCTTTTGAACCCGGTGGTGTTCATGTTGGCGATGTTGTTGGCGACGGTATTCATCTGCCGTCGAAGCACGCCTTGCCGGGAAAGGGCTATCAGCGATGTATTTTCCATGTCTCCACGTTCCCATGATGGATTCCACAATTGCCGGCGAAAATCATGCAGAAGGCGTGCCAAACCTGAAAATCAAGTGAAAATAATATGTTATGATCTTTGGCTGGGAAATTTCCCGCCTTTTCCCCTCCCTGGCTGGCATGGTTTGCCCGGTAGGTTTTTCTCTCCCGTTGTTGCCCGCGCCTGGTGTTATTTGCTATCATGTTCGAGCTTGCCGATAGGATCGTCGAGGCGTCCAAGGAACGGGAACCGAATGACAAAACGGCTTGCCGGATTTCAACCAGTTGTTAACTAACCCCATATACATTAATCGCCGTGATACGCCGGCAGTCTGGGATCACGGTTTGGATTCCGTTGTTTCACCAGGTGTGAACGATGGCTGACGACGATGACGAGCTGGACGAAGACGAAGACGAAGACTCCGACGAGGAAGACGGGTCATCGGAACCCGGAGGCAAGAAGAAACTTTTTATCATCATCGGGATGGTATTGCTTCTGGTTGTTGGCGGCACGGCGGCGGTATATTTCACCGGAATGCTGCAACCCTTGATCGATTTGATCGCCGGTGAGGAAAGTGAAATGGTGGGGGAAGAAGGGGCGCTATCGGAAAAAGCCGTCTTTTACGACCTCGAGGAGCTACTGGTGAACTTGAATACGGGCGGACGCAAGTCGACATTTTTGAAGATCCGCGTCACCCTGGAGCTGGAGAAAGAGGAAGATGTGCAAAGGATTGAAATGGTGATGCCGCGGATTATCGACAATTTTCAAGTCTATCTCAGGGAGCTGAGGATC
>DUZD01000101.1 GCA_013349695.1 Rhodospirillaceae bacterium | reverse complement strand
GTGGGATCGAGGCGGTCCGGATCGACCCGGGAACGGCATCCGCCGCGCCGGTGGAGGGCGATCGCATCGCTCAGCAGACACTGATCGCCATCATCATCAATCACCCGGACTTTTTCCCCCTTGTCGAGGAACAGTTCGGTTGCATGCATTTTGACGACGAATCCCTGGACCGTTTGCGCCAGGAGCTCGTCATGATGCTGTCCGGCGATCCCGGATACGACGTCGAGGGCGTCAAGGAAGAACTCGGCCGGCGGGGCCTCTCGGAAAGCCTTGACGCCCTTTATGGCGACGCCATGCTCAGGCGCCACCGGTTGATCGGCCCGCGGGCCACCAACGACGACGTCCGGGCAAGCTGGGATGACAGCTTACATTATCTGCGGAAAAGGGCCTTTGCCGCTGAAACCGACAAACAAATTTCAGCCTCCTTCGCCGCTGAAGCGGACAAACAAGCTTCGGCGCAAGACTTTTCGGATGAAGAATTGCGCCGCATCATGGAATTGAAACGAGCGCAACTCGGAGAAACGGAAAGCTGACGGAAACCTGGCGGAAACAGATGCCACGCAATGAAACAATCCTTTTCTTAATTAATAGGCATTTTTTCCTTGACAAGTGGAATCCTCGTCCTTGACAAACTCCGCCGCCTGCTTTTAAAGACCGCCGTTGGGAATGAGAGCCTTGATTTTGTGAGGCGGAAACACCACCTCAGCGATGATGGTTCGCGGAGGGGCTGGCTTCGGCGCCTGCCTAAGGGGTTGGGGATTCGTATTTTTTGTCCGACCGCATGTTTTGCGTTGATGCTTAGTTTTTTCAGGATTGTTTCTTGAATGGCGACTAAGGAAGCGAACACGACTGAAAACAGGAGCAATCGGGAAGAGGTTCCCGACAGCCCATTGCTCGATTCCTTGGGCGCGGCCGTCAAGAAGATGGTCCAGCACGGCAAGGAACGCGGATACGTCACCTATGACGACCTGAACGAAGCGCTTCCTCCAGACCAGGTTTCCTCCGAACAGATCGAGGATACCATGTCGATGCTCTCGGAGGCCGGCATCAACATCGTCGAGAGCGAGGAAAGCGAAGATGCGGCGCCGGCCGTGGAGGCCGAGGAACCGCTGGAAACTCCCATCACCGGCGGCAACGTCGAGCAAGACGATCTTGGCCGCACAAACGACCCGGTTCGTATGTTCCTTCGCGAAATGGGCAGCGTCGAACTGCTGTCCCGCGAGGGTGAAATCGCCATCGCCAAACGCATCGAAGCCGGCCGCGAGATGATGATTGGCGGCATTTGCGAGAATCCGCTGACCATCCGCGCCATCGTCACTTGGCACGACGCCCTGATCGACGGACTGATGCTGCTCCGCGACATCATCGACTTGGACGCCTCCCATAACGGCGCTCCCAACGGCGCTCCCAACCGCGCTCCCAACGGCACGATGAACGCCACCGACGTCGTCGGGATCAACGACAGAAAAGAAAACGAGAAAGGCTCTCTCGCCACCGCCGATGACAAGGCGGCGCAACCGCAAGCGGCGGCCGGCGTCACCGATAGCGCCGGAAAGGGCGTCACCGACAGCGCCGGAAGGAATGGCGATTCGGCTGATTCAAAGCAAGCCGACGGCAAAGACGCCGACGCCGAGGAAGAGGTCAATCTCTCGATTGCCGTCCTTGAAGCCAAGCTGATGCCGGAAACCCTTGAAACCTTCGAGGAAATCGCCAGGACCTACAAGAAACTTCACCGGCTGCAAGGCATTCGTCTGGAAGCCTTGCAGAAAGGCGAGACCATCAAGCCCGCCCAGGAGAAGCGGTACGGCAAACTGCGTCACGAGCTGGTCGAATTGATGGAGAAGGTGCATCTCAACAATGCCCGTATCGAGCAACTGGTCGAACAGCTTTACGGACTCAATCGCGAGTTGAATGGCCTCGAAGGCAAATTGCTGCGCATGGCGCTCAACAGCAAGGTCAAGCGCGAGGAGTTCCTGGATCATTACCGCGGTTACGAGCTGGACCCCGGCTGGCTGACACGGGTGGGGCAACTGTCCGGCAGGGGGTGGAAACGGTTCACCGCCCGTTATGGCGATGATATCAAGGCCATCCGCAAAAGCATCTCGGAACTTTCCAGCGAGGCCGGCTTGCCGATGGGCGAATTCCGCCGCATCGTCGCGACGGTACAGAAGGGCGAACGGGAATCCGCCAGAGCCAAGAAGGAGATGATCGAGGCTAACCTGCGCTTGGTCATTTCCATCGCCAAGAAATACACCAACCGGGGTCTTCAGTTCCTCGACCTGGTTCAGGAAGGCAATATCGGCCTGATGAAGGCAGTGGACAAGTTTGAATACAGGCGCGGATACAAGTTCTCCACTTACGCCACCTGGTGGATCCGCCAAGCCATCACGCGGTCCATCGCCGACCAGGCGCGGACCATCCGCATTCCGGTGCATATGATCGAAACCATCAACAAGCTGGTCCGCACGTCGCGTCAGATGCTCCATGAGATCGGCCGCGAGCCGACCCCCGAGGAACTGTCGATAAGGCTCTCCATACCGCTCGACAAGGTACGCAAGGTCCTCAAGATCGCCAAGGAGCCGATCTCTCTCGAGACTCCCATCGGCGACGAGGAAGACTATCACCTGGGCGACTTCATCGAGGACAAGAACGCCGTCCTGCCTCTGGACGCGGCCATCCACGGCAATCTGCGCGAAACCACGACCCGCGTCCTGTCCAGCCTCACCGCCCGCGAGGAAAGGGTTTTGCGGATGCGTTTCGGCATCGGCATGAACACCGACCATACCCTGGAAGAGGTGGGCCAGCAGTTCTCGGTCACCCGCGAACGCATCCGCCAGATCGAGGCCAAGGCGCTGCGCAAGCTCAAGCACCCGTCGCGCTCGCGCAAACTCAGAAGCTTCCTGGACTATTAAACAGAAGTCAGAGGTCAGAAGTCAGAGGTCAGAAAGGCGCCGTTTCTGCTATCTGACTTCTGACTTCTGATGGGCCAGCCAGCTCAACTGGTTAGCGCCACCCAGGTCCACTCCGCCGCCCTGTAGGGCAGCCATAACAAAAGCGAGCCGTCGTTTTCGGGGAACCAATCCGGCATCAGCCGGTGCATCCACGACATGGGCACGAAGAAGCGGGCGATCATGGCCAGGACAATCGTCCACACCACGAACGGCACCAGCAACTGCACCGCCATCAGGAAACCGATTCCCAGCGCCTTTCCGGCCGCCGGTTTCGCATCGCTTTCGAGGACCCGGTAGACATACGCCCGCCCCGGGTGGGGCAGGGGGAAGGCCGCCGCCGTTCCCGCCGCCATATGGAACAGGGTCGGCGCCAGTGTCGAGCACAGCATCAGCGTCACCATCAGCCCGTCCCCCAAGGGATCGGCGCGGAAATCCCCCATCAGGCCCATCCAGTCCACCCGAAGGGCTTGGTCGGCGCCGCCGGCGTCCAGAGCCCAATTCAACCCGACCATTCCGGCGCTGAGCAGGGCCGCCAGGAGGCAGACGCAGGCGGCCGCCGCCGCCAGGTCCATGAACAGGCCCCAAAAGTACCGTCCGAAGTTCGTTTCCTCCACCTCCTTTTCTCCCACCCAGCGGCCCATCAGCCACCGGGTCGCGGACAGCGACGCCCAGTCAAGCAGGCTGTTGGCGAAGGGGAAAAAAAAGAAAAAGGCAACCCAGGCCAACGATGGGAGAGAGCCAAAGTCGCCAAAACTAAAAAGAAATATAATAGTGCCGCCAACGCCAGCGACAGCGACAGCGAAAACGCCAGCGCCAATGACAGCGAAAGCGACAGCACCAGCGCCAGCGACAGCACCAGCGAAAGTGACAGCGATAGCGACAGCACCAACGCCAGCGAAAACGACAGCAAGGTAATAGATTACCTCCCTGATAACTCGTCCGCTTCTTGATGGTCCGCGCTTCCCGAACAGCCGATTCCCAAGCCGGTTGGTGAATTTTTCAAACCAGTCCCTTCGGTACGCCACGAAAAAGAACCCGTAGACAATTGCCAGCCAGACAAGGAGGCCGAGACGCCATTCGAGGCCGGCCTTCCCGTCAAGCAGCGGAACCCCCGCCATGTCGCCCTTCCGGGCGGCCACATAGGCGATGAGGAAAAAGGCCACCGGATAGACCAGGGCCAGGGAGAGGCACCGCGCCCAAGGCCGAAAGAAAAGGCTCGTCGGACCGCCGGGCCTCCGGTAGCCGAAGAACCGGTCGATGCCGTCGAGAAGGCGTTTCAGCGCGGAGCGGAACCGCCGCCAGCGTTTCAGGTCGAGGCGTTCTTTGTAGTCTCTCAGTTGATCCGCGCGCCCTTCCGGGCTTCTGATCGCGTTGGCGAAATATGCGGCGGCGGCCAGCCACAAGACGGCGATGCCGAAGATGGTCGTCAGCAGGTGCCCAAGCCCGAAGTTCCACCCCTCGCCCATCGCCCCGCGCAGCCTCCCCCTGGGATCGTTTTTTACTGGCGGTAGGCAGTATGCCCGCCGTGGCACGGAATGGTAAAGTACCGACTTCGGCGCCTTTTGTCCCTGTCACTGGCCCCTTTTTTTTGCTATCAGTTCCCTCACCCTTGCCAGGGGCCCGTAGCTCAACTGGTTAGAGCCGGCCGCTCATAACGGTCAGGTTGCAGGTTCGAGTCCTGCCGGGCCCACCAATGCCGGACAAAGCCGGGCGCGGGTCGGTGGGGCGGCGCCGATTCAGCCGAGGGGTTCTTTTAGTGGCCTGTATCATCTAAATTGCACCCCTACGACGGTCTTGCGAGGTTTCCGGCTAGGAGCGCGTCGCGCCGTGGTGTCTCCGTGCACCACAAGCGGCGCGCGACGACGTCCGGAAGCCTCGCAAGACCGCCCGAAGGGTCGCTTTTCCCGTCCCCTCGGGGCGTCGGGAACGCTTGAC
>DUZD01000203.1 GCA_013349695.1 Rhodospirillaceae bacterium | reverse complement strand
TGGCTCGCTTTCCATGGAAGTGAATAATTTCGAAACGGCCGCCAACCTGATCGGCAAGGCCATCGCCGTTGATTCCGGATGCGCCGGCTATTATCGGGACCTGGGGACCGCCCTTATTAAACTCGACCGGCTGGGCGATGCCGCTTGCAGCTTTCGGCGCGCCCTTCGCATCGAGCCGGACATGGCCCTGGCCGGACTGGACGAGGTAAAAGCGCGCTGCCGCGAAGCCCTGGCGGCCGATCCCGACAGGGCCGAGGCCCATTTCGCCGCCAGCGAAGCATTGAAGGCCGAAGGGCGTCTTCAAGAAGCGCTGGTCGATTATCGGCGGGCGTTGCGCCTCGATCCCGCCTACGCCAAGGCCGACACCTTCGAATCCATCGCTTTGTTGAGCGCCGGCAACCTCGCCAAGGGCTGGCTCGAGTTCGAATGGCGTTCGACCATCGGCAGCTTGGGGCCATTCACCGAAACAGTGTGGAACGGCGAGGACTTGCGCGACAAGACGGTGCTCGTCTGGGGCGAACAGGGGATCGGCGACCAGATCATGTTCGCCAATTGCATCCCCGACATCATCGCCCTGGCCGGCCGGGTCATCGTCGAAATAGATTGCCGCCTGGTGCCGCTGTTCGCCCGTTCCTTTCCGGCCGCCGCCATACACGGGGAAGCCAAGTTCACCGCCGACGGGCCGAGCCGGTGGCGGAATTTCGACTGGCTCGAAGCCCATCCGCCGGTGGATTTCTTCGTCCCCGAAGGCAGCCTGCCCCGGTTCTTCAGGCCGACCTTGGAAAGTTTCCCGAGCGGCGCCGGCTATCTTGCCGCCGACAGGCAACGGGTGGCGTTCTGGCGCCGGCGCCTGGCCGGCCTGGGGACGGGACGGAAAGTAGGGGTCTCCTGGCGATCCCTCCATATGACCGAGCGGCGCGCCGGCAGGTATCCCCCTTTGCGAAGCTGGGCGCCGCTGTTTTCCTTGCCCGAAACCGAGTTCATCGCCGTCCAAGCCAACCCGAGCGAGGAAGAACGGAGTGAAATCAAGGAGCGGCACGGCGTCGAACTCAGGACCTGGGACGACATCGATCTCATCGACGATCTTGACGACACCGCCGCCTTGCTCAAGGCTCTCGATGCCGTCGTCTCCGCCGACACTTACCTGCCGATGATGGCGGGCGGGCTGGGACTGCCGGTGTGGCGCGTAACCAGAAGCCGGAAGGAAGAGGACTGGAGCTTCCTGGGCGCCGAGCGCTATCCCTGGTTTCCCTCGATGACCGTTCGCTTCGGGGTGACGGAAGCGGAGCTGACGGACGTTTTCAGCGAAATAGCCGCCGCCGTGGTGGCGATTCCTCCCTCGGCCTGAGCGGCATGCCGCCGTTGCGGATCGCCCCATCCCGCCCCATCCCCAAGAGCCTGTTTGGGAGGTTCATCCTGAGGGGCTTGGTGGTAGGGTAAGGGTTTCGAATCACATCCCTCTTCGCCTCCGTGAATCTACTGTGATATATACCCGTCATGCATAATTTCCTGGATTTCGAGAAGCCCGTCGCCGAGCTGGAAGGCAAGATAGAAGAATTGCGCCGGCTGCCGGATTCCGGCGATCCAAAAATCGCCGAGGAATTGAGCAAGCTCCAGGGCAAAGCAGAAAAGCTTCTCCGTCAGACCTATTCGAAGCTGACCGCCTGGCAAAAGACCCAGGTCGCACGCCATCCGGACCGCCCCCATACACTCGATTACATCGGCGCCCTGATCGAGGATTTCACGCCGCTTGCCGGTGACCGGGCTTTTTCCGAGGATCACGCCATCATCAGCGGCCTGGGGCGTTTTCGGGGTTCATCCGTGGTTGTCATCGGCCACGAGAAGGGCACCGACACCAAAACCCGTATCCATCACAATTTCGGCATGGCCAAGCCCGAAGGCTATCGCAAGGCGCGGCGGCTTATGAAACTAGCCGACCGATTCAAGCTGCCGGTGATCACTTTGGTTGACACCCCTGGCGCCTACCCTGGCGTCGAAGCCGAAGCTCGCGGTCAGGCCGAAGCCATCGCCAGAAGCGTCGAGACTTGCCTCGGCCTCAAGGTGCCGCTGGTCAGCGTCATCATCGGCGAGGGCGGCTCCGGCGGCGCCATCGCCCTGGCCGCCGCCAACACCGTGCTGATGCTGGAGCATTCCATTTATTCGGTGATCTCGCCGGAAGGATGTGCCTCGATCCTCTGGCGCGATAGCAATAACGCCGCTGAAGCCGCCGCCGAGGCACTCAAGTTGACCTCCGCCGACCTGGAGGAACTAGGCGTCATTGACGAGGTGATCCCAGAACCCTTGGGCGGCGCTCACCATTGCCCGGCCGAAACCATTGCCGCCGTCGGCGACGCCATCGAGCAGGCCCTTAAGGAGCTGTCAAGTCTGGACGGCGGTGCGCTTAAAGTCCGCCGCCGTGAAAAATATCTGGAACTGGGCCAAAAAATCCCGAGCTAAGTGACCGTAACAGAATAAATGAATCACCATCCTCCCTTCCGTCGTCATGGCCGGATCAAGTCCGGCCATGACGACGGAAGTGAAGTGACGCGGTTATTTTGTGACGAGCCCTAACCGGCCGCCGCCGCCTTTGGGCATGAGATGAAGAAGTTTCTCGCGGCCGGTGAAAACGAACGGCATGCGTTCATTCGGCGGCGGATGTCGGCGCCGCCGCGCCGGCGGGGGATTCGTTCTCCACCTTTTCGATCAGCCCGAAATCGTCGAGGATGGCGTAGATGACGGGCACCACGAACAGCACCAGCAGGGTCGAAGCGACGAGACCGAAGGCGAGGCTGGTGACCAGGGGCTTCAGAACCTGCGCCTGAAGGCTTCCCTCGGCCAGCAACGGCGACAGGCCGGCGACGGTCGTCAGCGAGGTCAACAGGACGGCCCGGAACCTCTGGCGGCTGGCCAGCTTGGCGGCCTCGACGGCGTCTCGTCCCTGGCGCCGCTGGATCCTGATGAAATAGATCAGCAGGATCGAATCGTTGATCACGATGCCGGCCAGCGAGGCGAAGCCCACCATGGACGGCATGGACAGGTCCAGCCCCATCAGCAGGTGCCCCCATATGACCCCGATGAGCCCCAGGGGGATGGCGGTCATCACCACGACGGGCTCGGCGTAACTGCTGAACAGGAAAGACAGCAGCAGGAAAACCCCGACCAGGCCGAGCATGAAC
Organism: Rhodospirillaceae bacterium; assembly: GCA_013349695.1. Lineage (GTDB taxonomy): Bacteria > Pseudomonadota > Alphaproteobacteria > Rhodospirillales > 2-02-FULL-58-16. The sequence continues at coordinate 1,712 of DUZD01000203.1, read as the reverse complement.
CCCTGGACCACCGACATCCCGGTGGTGCCGCCCTCCTTGACCTGGCCTTCGTAAGTGACGCTGATCGACGGATGGCGTTTGAAAAGGCTGTCCAGGAACCTTGTCTTTGTATCGCGGATGATCTCGGCGGCGTTGGCGATTTCCATATCGACCTCGCCCTGTATGGTCACCATCCTTGAACCGTTGATTCGGGCGATGCGCGAGTAGCCGCGTCCCTTTTCGATCTCCGCCACCGTCCCCAAGGGCACCTGCTGGCCGTCGGCGGCGGTCACCGTGAAGTATTCCAGGTCGGCCAGGCTGTCGCGGTCGGCGCCGGCCAGACGGATGTCGATTTCGAGGCTTTCCGATCCCACCTGAATCTCATTGGCGGTCTTGCCGAAAAAAGCCGAGCGCAACTGATCGGCGATTCCGGCCGCGTCCAGCCCCAGCGCCATCGCGCCTTCGTGAAGCCGCAGGCGGATTTCCGGCTTGCCGGGACGAAGGTCGTCGGTGAGGTCGAGGACGCCCCTGTAGGACTTCAGCCAGCTCTGTAGCTCCAGGGAGACCTCCTTCAACTCGTCGAGGCCGTCCCCGCGCAGGCGGATGTCGATGGCCCGCCCCGCCGGCCCGTGCCGGAATTCGACGAAGTTGACGGCGATGACGTCCGCCAGCGCGCCGGCCTCCTGGCGCCAGAGCCCGACGATTTCGTCCAGCGGCCCGTCGCGGATCTCGGCGTCCAGCAGGTCCGCCGAAACGGTCGCCACGTGCGGACCCGATTCGTGGGCGTCCCTGTTGAAGCCGTACTGGACGTTGACGTTCCGCACCAGGGGCTTGCCTGCCGGCTGGCGTGGGGCGAAGGCGGTGTTGACCCGTTCGAGCGCCTCGCCGATGCGGCCGACGACTGCTTCCGTCCGTTTCAGCGGCGTCCCCTGGGGCAGCAGGATCCGGGCCTCGATGACATTGCCGTCGATGTCCGGAAAGGCAAGGAACTTCAACCCCCCGGCGGCGATGACGCTGAGCGACAGAAGGAAAAGGCAGATCACCCCGCCCAGGGTCAGGTAGCGCCATTCGACGGCCATGTCGACGGTCCGCCCGACGACGTTTTCGCGCAACTGTTCCAGGAACGCCTCGAAACGGCGGCGAAACCCGGACGGCTCCCTACTGCCCCCGCCCGGCCGCGAGTGGGCCAGGTGATGGGGAAGGATAAAGAAGGCTTCGAGCAGCGACACCGAGAGCGTCACGATCAGGACGATCGGCAACACCCGCAGGATGGCCCCGATATGGCCCTTGAGGAACATCAGCGAGCCGAAGACGAAGACGGTGGTGACGAAGGAGGCGAGCACCCCCGGCGACACCTGCCGGGTCCCGTCGATGGCGGCCTCGACGGCGGACTTGCCCTTACTCATATGGGTGGCGATGTTTTCCGACAGCACGATGGCATCGTCCATCAACAGGCCGACGGCGATCAACAGGCCGACTATGGAGATCATGTCGAAGGAAATTCCGAACATCGACATGACGAAAATGGTGCCGAAAAGGGATATGGGCAGGCCCATGGCCACCCAGAACGAAAACCGGAAGCTGAAGAAAAGCCACATGGTCAGGAAGACCAGGACCAGCCCCTGGACGCCGTTCCTAACCAGCATCCCCAAGCGGTCGCGGACAATGGAAGAGACGTTTTTGGTCAGCCTGAACTCGACCCCCCTGGGCGCCGTCCGGCGTTCCTCGCCGAT
>DUZD01000111.1 GCA_013349695.1 Rhodospirillaceae bacterium | reverse complement strand
CCTGTTGTTCATTGATCTCCGCGATCATTACGGTCTCACCCAGTGCGTCATCGACGTCTCCAGCCCCCTCTTCGAGAAGGCGGAAACGGCGCGCCCGGAAAGCGTGCTGACGGTGACCGGAACCGTCGTCAGGCGGTCCGACGACACCATCAACCCAGGCCTGCCGACCGGCGAGGTGGAACTCGCCATCGAGGCGCTGCACGTCGAAAGCCCGGCCGACGTCCTGCCGATGCAGGTGGCGGGCGAGGCCGAATACTCGGAAGAGATGCGCTTAACGCACCGCTTCCTCGATCTCAGGCGCGAACAGGTGCATGCCAACATCTTGCTGCGAAGCGAGGTCATCTCCTCGATTCGGCGGCGCATGATCGAACGGGGCTTCATGGAGCTCCAGACCCCGATCCTCACCGCCAGCTCGCCGGAAGGGGCGCGCGACTACTTGGTTCCCAGCCGCCATCATCCGGGCCAGTTCTATGCGCTGCCGCAGGCGCCGCAGCTATTCAAGCAACTGCTCATGGTCTCCGGGTTCGACAAGTATTTCCAGATCGCCCCTTGCTTCCGCGACGAGGACGCCCGCGCCGACCGCTCGCCCGGCGAGTTCTACCAACTCGATTTCGAGATGGCATTCGTCACCCAGGACGACGTCTTCGCCGCCATCGAGCCGGTGCTGCACGGGCTGTTCGAGGAATTCGGCGGCGGCCACAAGGTCACCGAGCCGCCGTTTCAACGCATCGCCTACGCCCGGAGCATGCTCGAATACGGCACCGACAAGCCGGACCTGAGGAACCCGCTGATCATGGCCGACGCCAGCGAGTCCTTCCGCGGCTCGGATTTCGCCCTGTTCGCCAAGAATATCGACAAGGGCGCTGTCGTCCGCGCCATACCGGCGCCAGGCGCTAGCGCCAAGCCGCGCAGCTTCTTCGACAAGCTCAACGACTGGGCACGGGCCGAAGGCGCCGGCGGCCTGGGCTACATCATCTTCTCGGACGGCGAGGCCAAGGGACCCATAGCCAAGAACCTGGCGACTGAGCGCATCCAGGCCATCCGCGAGACCGCCGGGATCGGCGATGGCGACGCCGTTTTTTTCGTCTGCGGCATGAAAAAGGACGCCGAAAGGTTCTCGGCCTTGGCCCGCGACCGCATCGGCGATGAACTTGGTCTCCTCGACAAGGACGTCTTTCGGTTTTGCTGGATTGTCGATTATCCCATGTACGAGCTTGACGACGAGAGCGGAGCCATCCAGTTCAGCCACAACCCCTTCTCGATGCCCCAGGGCGGCCTCGAGGCGTTGCAAAACAAAGACCCGCTTAACATCCTCGCCTACCAATACGATATCGTTTGCAACGGCGTCGAGCTTTCCAGCGGCGCCATCCGCAACCACAGCCCCGAGATCATGGTCAAGGCTTTCGAGATTGCCGGTTATGGCGCCGATGCCGTCGAGCAACAGTTCGGCGGTCTTCTGAACGCTTTCAGATACGGAGCGCCGCCGCACGGCGGTTCGGCGCCGGGCATCGACCGCATAGTCATGCTGCTGGCCGACGAGCCAAACATTCGCGAGATCATCGCTTTTCCCATGAACCAACAGGCCCAGGACCTGCTGATGGGGGCGCCCGCCGCCGTCGATGCCGCCCGCCTCAAGGAACTGCACATCAGACTCGGCTTGCCGAAAGGCAAAAAGACGTAAGCGCCACGGCGAGGGTTGTCCAGGCGTCGTCGGGAGGATCAGCGGGCTGGCGCCGATCGAATTCGATAGGCCCGAACCGATCGAGGGGATTTAGCATCAGACCAACATGTCGGTGGGGGCGTCGATGTGGTTGAGGGCATTGAGGACGCGCCGGGTGCGCTCGATCAGGGGGCGGTCCCGGACGTTGTGTTTTTGCTCGAAGGCCAAGCGTTCCTCCCAAAGGGCGATGTAGTCGCGCGGGCGGTCCGGCGCCGCCTTTTCGCCGGTCAAGGCGCCGATGGTCCGGTCGAAGGCGGGGTGGAGCTCCGCCTGGAAGGCCAGCATTGAATATTCCTCCCAACCGAGGGCGCCCGAGATATAGAGGTCCATGCTCAACTCCCCGATCCGGCGGGGCGCGAGGTGGCGGGTGTCGACCCCATAGGCGTTGCCGGTCGGGGTTTTTCCCGCGGCCGGCGGTTCCGCCGGCGGGGCGGGGACCGGCATCGGCTGGTACGGAACCAAGGCGCGGCCATGGGGAATGGGCAAGGTCAGGGGATCAAAAGGTCTGCCGCTTTGGTCAACGAGCATGACGGTTCTTCCGTTTTTTCATCTTGGCGTTGTCGCCTTGTTGCCTTCCCGGCCGAAATTTTTCCCCCGGCGTTTCAAGCGATGGCCCGTTTGCCGGTCAAGTCGGCGCGCATGCGTTTGGTTTGGTACATGGCGGCGTCGGCGCGGCCGAGCAATTCCTGGCCGTCGTCCATGGAACCGTATGCCTGTAGGCCCAGGCTGGCGCCGATCTTGATCACGCGCCCCTGCCAATTTGAACAAGAAGCGTTGAGTAAACGATCCATCGCTTCCGTCCGGCTCAGGCCGTCTTCCCAGGTCGCCCGTGTCAGGAGGACGGCGAACTCGTCGCCGCCCATGCGGCCGACGTAATCGGTGTCGCGGGTATTGTCCCGGAGCAGGCCGGCAACCCGGCGCAGGACTTCGTCGCCGGCGGCGTGTCCGTAGGTGTCGTTAATCGGCTTGAAGCCGTCGAGGTCGATATAGATCAGCACCCCTTGTTCACCGTAACGGCTGGCCGAGGACAGCGCCCGTTTCAGTTCGGCCTGGAAGCCGCGGCGGTTCAACAGACCGGTCAACTCGTCGGTGATGGCCAATCGCTCAAGCTCGCCAATTCGCTCCAGCAACTCGGCCATCTTCCTTTCGTTCTGCTGGGCGGCGGCGATGGCGAACTCGGCTGCCTCGGAGTGGGCGAAGACTTTGCCGCATCCGGCAAGTTCGTGGGCCTGATGCAGGCAATCGACCAGCCTTGTAGCCTTGGTCAGGAAATCGCCCTGGCTTGCCGGTTCCGGCCTTCGCTCAAGACTAAGGGTTTTGAGAAGTTGCATGGGCCTTGTCCCTTCCACCTTCCGCCGCCGTCCGGCGGAGCGGAGCGGCGGCATGTTCTAGGTCTCTTCCTACTGGGTCTCTTCCTAAGAGCAATCGCCGTGCCAAGGAAAATTTCGTGAAATCAATGGTTTATGGAAACGCCGTCGACGGCAGGAATTGCCGGGTGGGAGGTTTTTGCCGGCAGGCCGAGCGGCGGCATCCCGGCCTTAAGGAGACGATGGTGGTTCCCCTTGAGAAAAGCAGGCTGTTCAGCCTCGACACCGGCAGCCCCAAGTTTCCCAGCGACGCGGCGCGGCCGCCGAGAAAACTTGAGAGGGCATCCTATCCTCGGCATCGGGTTTTCGTCGAAGCCCCGGAGCCGGTGGAAAAGGGTGGTTCCTCGACATTGTAAGTGGAATATGCCGCGCCCCGTTTTTCGGACCAGTGTTTATGATAAATTTGTCTCCGTCTTGAGAGAAGGACGAAAGGATGGCGGGGATACGCAAGACGCATGGCGAGGCTGGAATTCATTGCCATGAAAGGGTGGCCCGATCAGGCGAAACGGCCTTTCATGGCCCCACGGTCTCTTCGCCACTCGCCATTAACAGCGATGCACGGTGACGTAAAAATCGTAGTCGTAATAATCGTAGTCAGGGTCGGAACTAGGCCTCGATCCCGCTGCCCAGGGTTCGATCATAAGATAGGGCTTGAAGACCTTGAGCAGAGGGGCGACAGGCAGATGCCGCAATTTCCATAATTTTCCCAACTCGGGCTGGCACTTCAAGGTGTACTGTTTGTAGTCGTAGCAGTATTTATTCTCCAGCAGCTTCCTGAACGAGATCATCTGTTCGGAGAATTTGTCGAATTCAAGTTTCTGGAAGGCGTCGATTTCCAAAAGACGCGCTTCGCACTCCCGATCCAGTGCGCGCATGTCGTAAAGCCGATTTTCACGGTACTGCCGGCCGTGCCCAATCAATTCATGAACGATCGTGCCGGCAACCTCGCGCGCCGAGTACTTGTTAAGGAACCGGCCCAGCACGGCGACATAGCGCTTGCCCGGAAGGGAATCGTATTTTTTGATTCCGGTACGGGTTTCAAACTTGGCCAGTCCCACCTCGGCGAATTTGTCCTTCGGGTGGTCAGGGTCGTACTTGATCACGGCCCGGCCATGCAAGGCTTTGATCTTGCGGTAAATATCCGGAGCTTCCCGGCGCAGGATTTCGAGCGATTCCAATATCTTGGCGAAGAATTGGCGACTAGTGATGGCGCCGGGATCATCGGCGTCCGGCTTTTGAATGAAAAGGATGATGACGCCGTCATGGACGTTTTCGACGACACGCGCCGCCGCCGCCGATGACCAGAAAAGCGAACAAATCAGCAAAACCGCGGTCCCTATGACGGTGCGCTTTCCGAATGGTCTTTTCATCAACGGCATGTTCCGATAACGGGTTTCCCGGCAAAAACGAATGACTCGGTAGAGGTCATCGGATCATATGACTCGAAAAGAGCGTTCCGTGAATACAAAACCGCCAAAACGAACGATTGGCCTCGGGGCGGCCGCTTCCACCGGTCCGCGAAGCGGCGCCGGAGGGGACCCGGATCGGTTCGATAAAGGTATCGATTTTTACAAAAATTTTCTTCAAATCATTGACATGGGAACCGCCATACGTATATATTTATTGATTGCCGTTAAGCTTTGTTAAAATCAGCAAGCGGCGTGCCGTGGAAAAAAGCACGGTAATTCAAGGCCCAAGTGCTCTGTTCTTGAGGGAAGCCATTCTCGTTTAAGGAGAAAGTCATGGCTTCCTCTTTCGATTCTTCCGGCCAACCTCAAAGTTCCAACGAGCCCAATTCGCCAACCGAAGCC
>DUZD01000210.1 GCA_013349695.1 Rhodospirillaceae bacterium | reverse complement strand
CGGCGGCGTCCTCAAGCAATGGTTTAAGAAGCGCCATGGCGTCGCTGAAATCGATCTGCCGTGGCGCCTCTTCCCCGCCGCCGCCACCCAAGTCGTCGCCCAGGTCGAGGCTGCCCTGCGCCGCCGGCGTCCTGTGGGCGAGCGGAATGTAGCAGGCCCGTCCGGCGGCGGCGGCAAGCGAAACGCCGACCAGTTTGGCCTCCACGGCGTTAAGGGAAGTGGTTTCGGTATCGACGGCGACGGCGCCGGCCTCGCTGGCGGCGGCGATCCAGCGGCGGAGCGCCGCCGCCTCCCGGACCAGTTCGTAGTCGGCGGCGGCGGCAACGGATTCGGCCGCCGCCGGTCCTTCCCGGCCGAAACGGCTTTTCACCTTGCCAACCAAGGATTTGAAACCCTGTTCATCGAGGAATTTCAAAAGCGCCTCCCGATCGGTCTCCTTGACGGCGAAATCAGCCAGCGGCACCTCCACCGGCACGTCGTCCTTGAGCGTCACCAGGGTCCGCGACAGGCGGGCAACGTCGGCCTGTTCGATGAGGTTCCGGCGGCGTTTCGGCTGTTTGATCTCGCCGGCGCGGGCGAGCAGGTTGTCGAGGTCGCCATATTCGCGGATCAATTTGGCCGCCGTTTTTATCCCAATGCCGGCAACACCTGGGACGTTATCCGAGGAATCACCGGCGAGGGCCTGGACATCCACCACTTTTTCGGGGCCGACGCCGAACTTTTCCCGCACCTCTTCGGGGCCGATGGCGCGGTTTTTCATGGCGTCTTGCATGGTCACGCCGGGACCGACAAGCTGCATCAGGTCTTTGTCCGAAGAGACGATGGTGACCTCGGCGCCGGCGTCACGGGCCAAGCGGGCATAGGTGGCGATAAGGTCGTCGGCTTCAAAGCCATCCATGTCCACCGGCACCAGGTTGAGGGCGGCGACGGCGTCGCGCACCAGTTCGAACTGGGGAATCAACTCTTCCGGCGGGTCGGGCCGATTGGCCTTGTAGTCGGGAAAGATGTCGTTGCGGAAGGTGCGCCTTTTCTTGTCGAATATGACGGCGAAGTAATCGGCGTCGGCCTCGTCGAGCAATTTCAGCAGCATGGAGATGAAGCCGTAAACGGCGTTCACCGGCGTCCCGTCGGGCCGCGTCATCGGCGGCAGCGCGTGGAAGGCGCGGAAGATGAAACCCGACCCGTCGATCAGGTAGACCTGTCTGGGCGTGGCCGAATCCTTATCGCCGGAAACGTTCAGGCTCATTCAAAACGTACCGGCGCGAACAATAGGGGCAGACAATCTCCCCTTCGGGTCCGAATTTCAGGTAGACCTTGGGATGCCCCAAGGGACCGCCATCGCAGTCGATGGTGGTGGTTTCGACACGGATCGGTTCTTCCAACTCCATGGCGCGCCCTTAAACAACGTTGACCGAGCGGTTGCCCGGATGATAGCGATTGCCGCCGGACATTCAATGTTCCGCTGAATATTATAACCCGATCTTAAAGCCTGACTGGATCCACGGCCAATGACCGCCAACGGCATGGATAGCGCGCCAGCGAACGCCGTCGATACCGTCAACCTTTGCAAAACCTACGCCGGCAACGGCAAGCAGCAGCCGAGAACGGCCCTGCGGGACATCACCTTGAGCCTTCCCAGGGGATCGTTTTTCGGTCTCTTGGGACCGAACGGCGCCGGCAAGTCGACCCTGATCAATATCCTCGCCGGACTGGTCGTCAGGAGCTCGGGCGAAGCGCGCGTCTGGGGCCATGATATCGACCGGGAAATGCGCGCCGCCAGGCGGGCCATCGGTGTCGTGCCGCAGGAATTGACTTTCGATCCTTTTTTCACGCCCAGGGAGTCCCTGGAGTTGCAGGCGGGCCTTTACGGCGTCCCGAAAGCGCGGCGGCGCACCGATGAAATCCTCGCGGCCGTGGGGCTGACCGACATGGCCGAGGCCTACTCCCGTTCCCTTTCCGGCGGCATGCGCCGCCGCCTGCTTGTCGCCAAGGCGTTGGTGCATTCGCCGCCGGTTCTGATCCTCGACGAACCCACCGCCGGCGTCGATGTCGACTTGCGGCGGCAGTTGTGGAGTTACATCCGTCGGCTGAACGGCGAGGGCACCACCGTCATGTTGACCACCCACTATTTGCAAGAAGCCGAGGAGCTCTGCGACTGGATCGCCATCATCAACCACGGCCGGTTGATCGCCTGCGATTCCACCGACGCCTTGCTCGCCCGCCTCGACGCCAAGGAGATGATCGTGACGGTGGACCGGGACATCGAGGCGGTTCCCGATGCCCTCAAGCGTTTCAACGCCGAAAACAAGGGCGGCCGGCGGTTGGTCATCCACTACCCTCCCAGCCGCGTCCATAGCGGCGAGGTCCTCGCCGCCGTCCAGGAGGCCGGACTGACCATCGTCGACCTGGCGACCAAGGAGGTCGAGTTGGAGGATATTTTCCTGCGCCTGACCAGCCAGGCCGACGAGGAAACAAAGTAATGCGGGCGTGGTGGGTTTGGCTTTGCGCGGGCGGCGCCTTGCCGGTAGCCCGTCCCTTCCGAGTCTGGCGCGGTGGCGGGCTTCTGTCGATCCTTATCGTTTGCGCCTGCGCGCCGACGGTGCTGCCGCCCGGTCCCGCCGTCACCCGTCCGGCCCTCGAAGATGGCGGGTTTGTCGCCGCCGACGGGGCGCGCCTGCCGGTTCGCGCATGGATGCCGCGAAACGGCGATCCCAAGGCCGTCATCGTCGCCCTTCACGGTTTCAACGATTACAGCAATTTCTTCGCCGAACCCGGGGCTTTCCTGGCCGGCCAAGGCTTGGCGGCGTACGCCTATGATCAGCGCGGTTTCGGCGAGGCGCCGAACCGCGGCCTGTGGCCCGGTTCACGAGCCTTCGTCGACGACCTCAAGGCGGTCACGGCGGCGGTGCGGGGGCGCCATCCCGGCGTTCCCCTTTATCTGTTGGGCGAAAGCATGGGCGGAGCGGTGATCATGGTCGCCATGACCGACGCCGACGCGCCGGACGTCGACGGCGTCATCCTGGCGGCGCCGGCGGTGTGGGGACGGACCGCCATGCCCTGGTATCAGCGGGCGGCGCTGTTTGCCGCTTCCCATACCATGCCGGCGCTGAGGGTGACCGGGCAAGGCCTCAAGATCAAGGCGTCCGACAACAACGAGATGCTGCGCGCCCTGGGCCGCGATCCCCTGGTCATCAAGGAAACCCGCATTGATGCCATCTCCGGCTTGACCAATCTGATGGACAGTGCCTTGGAATCCGCCTTCGCCTTCGACGCCTCGGCGCTGATCCTGATTGGCGAACGCGATGAAATCATTCCCAGCGATCCCACCCGCCTGTTGATCCGGCGGCTGCCCAGGAACGGCCGCCACCGGTACCGGCTTGCCTTCTACGCGAACGGTTATCACATGCTGCTGAGGGACCTCCAGGCCGAAACCGTTTGGAAGGACATCGCCGCTTGGATCGCCGACACCGCCGCGCCGCTGCCCTCCGCGGCCGACAAAAGGGCGGCGGCGGAACGGGCGCGGCGTTCACTCGCCGGCGGCGGCGCTGGCCAGCACCGGCGATGACTCGGGAAAATGCATGCGTTGAAAGGGACTCCGGCAGGGATGGGAAGCGCCGGTCATCCAATGCCGATCCCGCCCGTCTCGCCCGAGCTGGGAAACCATGGAGGCGGTGGTGGTGAATTCCCCGTGCATGCAGATGCCGCTGTCGTGATCCCGCAGTATCTCCATCATGGTTTCAGGGGTGATCCGGCCGTCATGGTCGGCGAGCAACAGGCGTCCGCGGGCCTGCCGCGAAAACGGGCTTTCGTCGACCCCGCCAAGGCTGAAGGCGGCGGCGAAATCGAAGGCGCCGCCTCCCGAGTGGTAGCCCTTTCGCGCCGCGTATTCGACGAGGCCGGCGGAGGCCAGATCGAAATCCGTGCGAATGGAAAGGCCATTGGAGATGTTCCGCGTGCCGCTGGCGATTTTCTCGGCGGCCCAGCACTGGCCCGCCGTTTCCAGGACCCAGGCCTCCTCGCTGTCGGCGATGAGAAAGGAATTGTGATAACTGAACCCGGCATCGCCTTCCGCGCAGGCGCCGCCCTGGCCATGCCGTTGCAAGAGGCCGGTGACGACGTCGAGGGCGGCCGCCGCCGTCGCCCCGCGTTCCAGGCCCAGCCTGACCATGTCCATGCCCAGCAAGGCCGGCGGCCCCAGGTCCTCGCGGGTCCACACCGCTTCGTTGCCAATGACGACGCCATGTTCGTTGGCACCCATCTCGGCGCCCCACATCCAGTCGGGCTGGGAAAGCAGAACCTCGAACGTCGCCTCGGCTTGCGGGATTTCGATATGGGTGCAGCGAACTTTCGCGCCCGGCCCAAAGCCGCCGCCGGGATAGTGGCGGATGCTCTGCCGTTCTTCCTGCGGCCGGTCGCTGTTCTTGGCGAAGATCACGGCGCCGTCGGCGGTCGCCGGGGCCATTGCCACGAAGGTGTCACACATCGATCGTCTCCCTGAGCTTCCGCCGCTCCGCGGCACCGCCGTTCCGCCTTCGCCGGCAGGTTATCAGAAAACCACGTCTTTTGACATCGCCGGGATACGTTCCGCCCTTGACCCCGTCCCGGCCGCCGTCCTGGACCGCCCTGGGTGCTCCGCGCTATGCCGCGCCGATCATCGGCACCCGTAGACCGGATAGAGCGCCGCCCTCCGAAGGGGGTCGATGGACCAATCTCAAGACCGGGTTTCACGTATCGGCTTCCTTGTGCGTCCGTTAATTGGCCTTTAAGCCGGAAATCCCCCATGAAAACGATATCGGACAAGGATCCCATGGCGCAGAAGTCGGTCCGGTTCGCCGTCGCCCCGAAAAGGATTCCGGCGGCGAACCCGGCGCTGGCGACGACAGTACCCACCGATAAATCTTCCATGAAAATTCTCCCCGTCGTCAGTCCTTCCATCCTTTAGACTATAGTAATGTTATATGAGATAAAAAGCATATTCGATTTTTTCTAAATTTCTGAATAGCTTCGT
>DUZD01000183.1 GCA_013349695.1 Rhodospirillaceae bacterium | reverse complement strand
GTCAGCGGGCCGCCGGCGCCTTCCAGGGCCTGTCTCCGGCCAAGCGCGGCCCCAAGATGACGCCCCCCAACCCCCTGGCCAAGGATGTCGCCCGGCTCGAGCGGGAGAAGGCGAAGCTCGAACGGCGCCTGCGCCACGCCGAGACCATCATCGAGGTTCAAAAAAAAGTCTCGCAACTCCTGGGGATACCCCTGAGCGACGCCGACAGCGACGGGAAGAGCTGATGAGCACGATCTCCGGAATCTCGCCGCCGCTGCCCGTGGTCACGGCCTGCGCCGCCCTGGGAATGGCCCGGGCAACCCTTTATCGCCACCGCCATCCGAGCCGGCGGCCGGCACGGCCTCGCCCGCCCTCGGCGCGGGCGCTGAGGGCGACGGAAAAACAGACTGTCCTCGGTCTCCTGCATTCGAACCGCTTCGTCGATCAGGCCCCGGCCAGCGTGTTCGCCACCTTGCTGGACGAGGGGATCTACCACTGCTCGGTGCGTACCATGTATCGCCTCCTGGCGGCCGGGGGCGAGGTTCGCGAGCGGCGCGACCAGCTGCGCCATCCGCAATACGCTAAGCCGGAACTCCTGGCCCGAGGCCCCAACCAAGTCTGGTCCTGGGACATCACACGGTTGAAGGGGCCGGCCAAGTGGACGTATTTCTACCTGTACGTCCTCCTCGACATCTTCAGCCGCTACGTGGTCGGATGGATGCTCGCCCGGGAGGAGACCGCCGCCCTGGCCAAGCATCTGATCGCCGAGACCATCGCCAAACAGGACATCGCGGCCGGGACGTTGACGCTCCATGCCGACCGGGGCTCTCCGATGAAGGCCAAACCGGTGGCTTTCCTGCTGGCCGACCTGGGGGTGACCAAGAGCCACAGCCGCCCCCACACCTCCAACGACAACCCGTTCTCGGAAAGCCAGTTCAAAACCCTGAAGTACAGGCCGGACTTTCCCAAGCGGTTCGGCTTGATCGAGGACGCCAGGGCCCATTGCCAAGCGTTCTTCACTTGGTACAACACCGAGCACCGCCATTCCGGGATCGGTCTGATGACTCCGCAACAGGTCCACTACGGCGACGTGGAGGCCATTGACGAGGCCCGCCGCAAGACCCTGGAAGTGGCCTATCGACGCCACCCAGACCGGTTCGTTCGAAAAAAACCCGAGCCACCCCAGCGCCCGCTGGACGTCTGGATCAACCCACCACCGAAAACCTCCAACTTGGGAGCCTAAACTCGAAACCAGGATGTCTCAAAATCGTTGACACGTTCCGAGGCGACCAATCCAAAATCATGGTTGATCGCGCCCCTGGGGCCGGCCCCAAGGTGACGTCCCACATTCAACGCAAATAGAGCCTAAAATAAACCTCTTGCTTCCGGCGCGGCTTCGGCGGGCGACGCGGCGGCTGGGGCAACGTAGTTTTTCAATAGAGCGCGCCAAGAAACATTAAATCGACTCTGGTCCCGTTTCTTAATGTAGGAAGTTAAATGCGTATGATGTCCCCTGACTACTCGGCGGATGGATAAATGAGCGACACCCGATATTGCAGAGCATAATTAATCACAAAATTTTGCTGGTCGAAACAGCCTGGGTTCTGTAGATTACATTTATTGAATACAAAAGATCCTTTCACATCGACCCGCAAGGGATGTGGCCGCGCCCAAGGCGTGGCTGAAAATGACCAAAAGGGGAGTTCGGGAACCGGTCATGGACTTCGAAACAATACATGAAAACGCATGGTGCGCCAGTAAGCTGTTGAAAGCCATGAGCAACCAACACCGTTTGCTCATTCTATGCCAACTCGTGCCGGGAGAGAAATGCGTCGGCGGTCTGGAACGGATTATAGGGCTCAGCCAGTCGGCTTTGTCGCAGCATCTTGCCAGGCTGCGCCGCGATGGCCTGGTCAAAACCCGCCGCTCGGCGCAAACCATTTACTATTCCCTGGCCGGCAAGGAGGCGATCGCCGTCATTGAAACCCTTTACAGCCTCTATTGCGGCCACGAGGCGACGTTCACTTACAACACCGAAAGCCAAACTCCCAAAACCGTCACCATCTGACGGCGGCGTGGTGATGGCGTAGCGATGAATTTTCCGGGTTTCCGGAACCGGAACTTGCCAGACCGTCTTCATCCGCTCACTGTCGGCCGGAAACTCCGCTGATGATCTTCCGCCAGTTGTTCGACGGCGTCTCGCACGCCTTCACTTACCTCATCGGCGGCGGCGCCGGCGGCGAGGCTTTGATCATCGATCCCGTCTTGGAAAAAGTCGACCGCTATATCCAGTTGCTTGACGAGTTGGACCTGAAGCTGGCGAAAGCACTCGACACCCATGTTCACGCCGACCATGTCACCGGCCTCGGCGCATTGCGCGACCGGACCCGCTGCGTCACCGTCATGGGCAGGGAAAGCCGTGTCGATGTTGTCTCCATGCGCGTCGAGGATGGCGACCGGATCGAAGTCGCCGGCATCGTTCTCGAAGCGATCCACACACCCGGCCACACGGACGATTCATACTCATTCAGGATGTCCGACAGGGTATTCACCGGCGACACGCTGTTGATCAGGGGCACGGGAAGGACCGATTTCCAGAACGGCGATCCCTGGGCCGCCCATGACTCCCTCTTCAACAAGCTTTTGACGTTGCCTGGCGACACCTTGGTATATCCCGGCCACGACTACAAGGGAGATACGCTCAGCACCATCGCCGAGGAAAAAGCCCACAATCCGCGTCTTCAGGTCGCCTCGGCGCCGGAATACGCCGAGATCATGAACAACCTCGATCTCGAAGATCCGAAAATGATGGATGTGGCGGTGCCGGCCAACCTCTCCATCGGCTTTTCCCTTTCCGAGCCGCTGCTCGGGGAAAGGACCCTTTCCATTGACCAGGCCCTCGACTGGCACGGCCGGGCGGAGGTCTTTTTCGTCGACCTCCGCGAGGAAGGCGAACGCCGGCACGACGGCGTCATCCCCGGTTCGCTTCATGCACCCTATCGGAAACTGGACGAGCATGTGGCGCCGGCGGGAGCGCTGAACGCCTTGGCCTTGCAAGCGGACAAGAAGCTGGTTCTCTATTGCGCTTTTGGCGAACGCTCGGCGCTGGCGGTGAAGACCCTGCACGAAGCCGGCGTCGAAAACGTCCACCACCTGGGCGGCGGGCTTGCCGCCTGGATCAAGGGCGGCGGCCGCCTGGCGCCCCCGGCGGACGACGTTTAATACGAACAGGCTTCGTGGCGGAAAGACGGAATCGGGTGGCCCGGCTTAGGGCTTAGGAGGCTCTTAATGGACGTTGGCGGCTGGGTTTTCCTGGCCAATGGTCCATTTCAGCTCTTCCTTCATGATGTCGATGTCACGCGACGGCTTGGCCTTGAATATCACCGAGATGATGGCAAGGCGAACCGGTTTAGGTATTCGCCGCAAGTTTTCCAGCAGCAGAAACTTGATGCTGAGGCGGATGTTCGCCGACAGCAACAGGCTGAGAACCAGTTTCTTGCGGATGTCGTTGCGCATGTTTCCGGCCTCGACGAGTTCGAAGAATTCGCGCACGAACCGGCGCGGCGCGATCGCCCCCGCCAATAGAGCGTGCAAATTCTGGCGCAGGGCCGTCGTATACTGGGTGCGGGTGTGGACGATGACCTTGCTGGTGTGGCGGCGAACCTGGGCGATGGTGCCGGGGCTGAAGGCGCTTTCGGTGACCAGCGAAATGCTCTTGCTGACCAGCGGGTGTTTGGTCGTCTCGGCGACCATGCCGTAGATGCCGGAAACCAGCTCGATCTTGCCGGCGAGCGGCGACAGCCTGGCCGCCGCCGCCAGCGCCATCGGCGTCTCCGGATCCCGGACCGCCATCATCGCCAGGGCCAGCGGGTCCTCGAAACTGCGCAGGTCCAAGTCATGGTTCATCAGGTTCTCGGGCATGAGCATGCGGGAGGCTTCGCCCGGCAGGCAGATGGGAATGCCCTTTTTGTAGTCTTTCTTGATGCCGAGGGCGGCTTTAAGGCCCTCATGGGTGATGCCAAAAGCGTTGCTCACCTAAACGCTCCTTCCATCCAACGGCTGGCCGTCCGAATCAGCCATCGCCAGTGTTGATCTTTATTCTTGAACTTCACGCTTTACTCCAGGGCGGTTATTACCGTGGATGGAAACGCAACTAAACTATTTTTTGGTATCGAAATTTAAAAAACCACAAAATATAGTGCTACACACAATTTATCCGATCCACCTTGATTCCTGCCTATCGAAGCCCATTCAATGCGTTCATTTTCTCCGTAAAGTATTGACAATTCGATAATTTTTCGGCTCTTCGCCGTTGCAAGTGGAATTTACCTGGATTTGCGGAGCACCTTCCGGCGGAACGGCCCGATCTCGCGGAAGGCCGCCTTCTCGAACCCGCCCGTCCGCTCGAGTCCGAGCCCGAAAGCCAACCATTTGGCATGGGCCAAAATAAGGTTATTTTTCCTCCGAAACTAGACAAAGGGCCTTCATGCACTCGGCAAAATTGGCCGTTCCTTGCCAGCTTTTGCTTTTCTCGGATAGGTTATGGGCATGATCCGCATGGCCATAATTCTGGTGATCCTGTTCCTGGCGGCTCCCGTTACGGCGGCGGACGCGGCGAAGGCCAGCGGAGCCTCCGCGACACAACCGACCGCCGGTTCCTCGCCACCATCGCTTGCCGAAGCAAAGAAGACGCCGCCGGGAAAACCGTCCGCGAAGCCGTCCGGGGAGCCTTCCTTTTTTTCTTTGGCTTACTGGGGACAAAGCGTTGGCGGGGTATCGCGCAGCGAGGTTTACCGCAACTTCGGTCTGGCCATTATCGCGTTCCTCGGCACCTGCTTTGCCATGTGGCGGGCGGTGACGTCCCACCGCCAAGCCAGTGCGTCCCAACTCCAAGCCAAAACGGCCCACCGTCAGGCGGATATTGCCGAGCAGGGCCTTATCACCGACCGCTTCTCGACCGCCGCCGAACACCTGGGAAGCAAAGAACTCCCGGTCCGCTTGGGTGGCATTTACGCGCTCTGGCGTCTGGTCCAGGATTCGCCCGCGCATGACGTGATCAGCGTGATCGACATC
>DUZD01000129.1 GCA_013349695.1 Rhodospirillaceae bacterium | reverse complement strand
CTTCACCCGCCACAACCTGATCGGGCTGTACCGGGCCAGCCGCATCGGTTTGGTGACTCCCCTTCGCGACGGCATGAATCTGGTGGCCAAGGAATACGTGGCGGCGCAAAACCACCATGATCCCGGCGTTCTGGTGCTGTCCCGTTTCGCCGGCGCGGCGCGGGAACTGGATGCCGCCCTGATCGTCAATCCCTATGATTTCGACGCCGTCGCCGATGCCATCGCCAGCGGCCTCGAGATGTCCCTGGAGGAACGGCGCGAGCGGTGGACGGCGATGATGGAGACGGTGCGAAACAACACCTTTCAAAGCTGGGGCAAAAGTTTCCTCAAGGTTCTCAAAAAAGCTCCCTATGAGTGACGGGAAAGAGGTTCGGACCGCCCTCATCGCCGATATCGGCGGCACCAGCGTCCGTTTCGCCCTCGCCCAAGCCGGCGGCCCGGCGCGGCAAGTGAAGGTGCTATCCTGCGAAGACTTTTCCGGTCCGGAGGCGGCGGCGCGGGCCTACCTGGAAGGGATTGGCGAAAACGGCCTGGCGGCGCCCGGCGACGGCGTTTTCGCCGTCGCTTCGCCGGTCACCGGCGACCGGGTGAGAATGACCAATCACCCCTGGTCCTTTTCCATCGCCGCGGTACGCCAGCGCCTCGGTCTGGCGAGCTTGCAAGTGATCAATGATTTCACCGCCATCGCCTTGTCCGTTCCCCGACTGACGGCGGCGGACCGCCTCAAGGTGGGCGGCGGCGAAGCGGCGCCCGACGCCCCGGTCGCCGTTCTTGGTCCCGGTACCGGGCTCGGCGTGTCGGGCTTGCTGCCGACGGACGCCGGCTGGACGCCCCTGGAGACGGAAGGCGGCCACGTGAGCATGGCGGCGGCCAACGGCCGCGAACAAGCGGTCCTCGCCGTCCTCCGTCAATCGTTCGGCCACGTCTCCGCCGAGCGGGTGATATCCGGTCCGGGTTTATGCAACCTGTACGTGGCGATTTGCCGGCTGGACGGCCTGGATTCGACGGCCGAGCCGACGCCGGCCGAGGTGACCGGGCGGGGCCTTGATGGCTCCTGTCCGATAGCCGCCGAGGCGCTTTCGATGTTCTCCGCCATGCTCGGCACCGTCGCCTCCGACCTGGCCTTGAGTCTCGGCGCCCGCGGCGGTGTCTATGTGGCCGGCGGCATCGTCCCGAAACTGGGGGAGGCTTTCGCCACCTCGCCGTTCCGCCGCCGCTTCGAGGACAAGGGACGCTTCTCCGGCTATCTCGCCGCCATCCCCACCTTCGTCATCACCCACGAACTGCCCGCCTTCATCGGCTTGGGCGAGCTCCTCGAATGAAAAGTCAAACGCTTCGACCTGGGCGAGAGACTTTTTTTTGGCTCCTCGACGAATCAACATGGAATCGCCGAGGTTGCGGGATGGGCGTGATGTACATGCTTGGGTCGTCATGGTTTTTCGTAACAGCATAGCCGAGGCGCACCTAGACAAGACGTATCCCGTGCTCCGTGAGGCTTTTGACGTCTTGGGGCCCGTTAATCTCCCCCCCCGCGACGGTGTGCCAATTGGAGAAGCAGTAACGCGAATCGTTATAGGTCAAATGCTTTCGCGAGATGCCGCCTTATCAATCTACCGCCGTGTCACCGCCGCACGAGATGAAAGAGGTCTGGCTGGTAGCTGGCAGCTTGACGAAGAAACTTTAGTCTCATTGGGGTTTTCACGGAGAAAGGCTCGAACGATTCGAGAATTTGCAGACCGATATCAAGTCGCCCCCGCCAGTTATGAGCGGTGGCGCACACTGGATTATGACACCCTATGCAGGGAGGTTTCCGCGTTTTGGGGCATGTCGGCTTGGTCCGCCGACATGCTGGCAATTTTCTATTTCGGGCAGCCCGATGTTTTCCCTATCGCTGACGGAACCATTAAACGAGCCGTTACGCTGATTGAGAAACAGATACTTGGCGGAAGGAAATTTGAGCCAATGCGGGCACGCCCATATCGGACATTTCTTTCGCTTTATCTATGGAAGGCAGTCGATACCGGCTATCTGGCCAATCGCCCGACGATCTAACCGCACATTGTTAATGCTTATCAGGGCCGAGAGCCTACGGGGTCAGGCCTTGCTAAACATCCGAAAGCGGTCGTTCAACGGCAAGGGGTGTAACTACGGTTTGTTGACAGGCGGCGCATTCAAGGCAAGCAGTAATGCATGGTTGTAAAACCGCCTCGCAATGATTTCACCGCGCCCAGCCAAAATCCCTCGGGTTTGTTTTCGCCATCGGCGACAATTTCCGCCAACAGGCCCGCCAACTCCTGGAAATTTTCCTCTTTCATCCCATACCTGGTCATCTCCTGAGTTCCCATCCTGACGCCGCTGGCGGCGGCGAAGCTGGGATCGTCGTAGAAGGCCTGAGGGTTGGTGATGACGTTGTTCGCCTCCAGCAGGCCGGCGATGGTTCCGCCCTTGGCCGGCGCCGTTCTGAGGAGGACCTGGTGAGTTTCCGTAAAACCGCGTTCGGGGTCGCCCTCGATGACCGATCCCCGGCCACGGAGGGCTCTAGCGAACGCCTTCGCATTGGCGATCACCTGGCTTGGATAATCGTCCTGGTAGCGGAGCATTTCATAGGTCGCCCCCAACAGGCCGAGCATGGTCCCCAGATGATGATTGCTGACATGACCGGGAAAGGCGCGCGTCTCGATATGGCTCCATAAGGGCTCGAAGGGAGAGCCGGCCTCGATGTTGCCGAGGATGACGCCCCGCTGCGGACCAAAGAAGGTCTTGTGCGTCGATCCCGTAACGATATCGGCGCCTTCATGCAATGGCCGTTGGTAAGACTTGCCCAACAAGCCCAAGACATGCGCGGCGTCGTACATGATCAGTGGACGCCGGGGGTTGTCCTCGCCAAACTCGCTGAAGATGAAATCGGCGATCTCCTTGACCGGCTCCTTGTGAATGATGACGCTCCGCCCGAAAATCAGCAGCTCGGGACGCTTGTCCGAGATCAGTTTTTTCGTCGTTTCGACATCGATCTCGTGGGGGCTGTCTTTCCGGTAGAGGAAATGCTCTACCGCCGGCAGTCCCGTATCCGGGTCGATGGCGACATAGTTTTTCAACGCTCCAGCCGTCTGCGCGCTGAGATGCCCGCCTTTGTTGAGATCGTGGACGAGAACCGGGCTTATCAGGTCGGGCTGTCCGCTGCTGGCGTGCCTGTTCTTGAACTGTTTGAGAGCGTCATAGACCGTGTCGTTGGCCATTTGGCCGCTGATGATTCTGGCCTCCACCTGGCGGCAATCGAAGAATGTCCGCAAAGCGGTTTTGAGCTCTTCCTCTTTATCCATGATGAAAGAGGTTCCCTGGTAATAGCGCATGTCGGGGGCGTCCGGACCCAATGCCTTCAAGCGGTTATGCTCGTTGTACCGGCCGCCCGGATCGGACATCGTCAACCTGTCGACATAGGCCGAGGTGGGTTGCTCCGACGGAATGAGGTTGACGCATTCTTCTCTTCTCCATTTGGTGTTGGTCCCGGCCTCTTGCATCAGTTTGGCGGCCAGGGCCTGGACATCGCCGTTGCCCAGCCGTTGGTCGTGCCGGGGAGGTTTGAATCCGGTGTAAGGCCTGGTAAAGGGCGCCAACGGCCACAGATTCCTTTCGACGAGCTCGGCGTCGAAAACGTTGCCCTTGTCGTCGACGATTTGCAGGACAATGGACTTATCCGTCCGGTAGCAAATGGTCGAGTCGATGAGCGCCAGTCCTATCGGCCTCAAGTCATGGCCGTCGGCCGGCGACGCGGTGACGCCGTCGCCATAAAAGCGGGTGTAGGGAACGCTTGTTCCGGATGTCACATAGCCGACGTGATGGTCGTTGAAATAGACCTTGAAGCCGGCCCGTAACGGCTTTTTCCCGTCGAATACGGCGATCGGCTGCACGAGATGCTTGAGAATCCGCTCGGCCAGGGGAGCGATCGGTTCCCGCCGTTTGATCCGCGTGAACTCCTGCCGCTGTCTTTCCAGGGCCGACTTGCCGAGGTAATCTTGTCGGGCGGAAACCCGGACGGCGCGGTTGGCCAACGCGTTGGCGAAAATCGGTATTTCCCTGTTCTCGATGTCGTCGCCCAGTTCATGGCCGTACAAAGGCAGCCCGGCCTCCAGGCGTAGGGAATCACGGGCGCCCAATCCCACGGGAACGGCGCCGAAATCCACCAGCCTTTGCCAGAGTTCCGTGGTTATATCCCGATCGGCGAACAGCTCGAAGCAAACCGACTCGCCGGTGTATCCGCTACGCGCGACAATCACCTCGTGAGCGTCCATGGCGGCGACGCTCAGCCGGTTTCTTTTCGTCTCGGGAAAATCCTCGCGGTTGACGACGCGGGCCAGAATTTCCGCCGACCCCGGCCCCTGAAGAGAGAGCATGGCCAATTCCTCGGTGACATCGACCATCGCGACGCCGTCATTATTGTGCCGAGTGAGCCATTGCCAGTCCTTTTGCCGGTTGGCGGCATTGACAACGAGAAGGAAGTCGTCTTCCGCCAGCTTGTAAAGGTAGGCGTCGTCAATGGCGCCGCCGCTGTCGTTGGCCAGGAAGGTGTAATGGGCGTGGCTGGGCGGCAAAGCCTTGGCGTTGTTGGTCAAGACATACAAAAGAAAGTCTTCGGCGCGGCGTCCATGGATTCTGAACCTGCCCATGTGGGAGACGTCGAACAAGCCGGAGTGGCGGCGGGTGGCGAGATGCTCCCGGATGATCCCGGTTTCGTATTGGACGGGCATGCGCCATCCGCCGAAGGCTACCATTTTCGCGCCATGGGCGGCATGCCAGTCATGAAGAACGGTTTCTTGAAAGACGTTTGTGTTTTCCCGCGCCATGAAATTCACCTGGGTAAAAGATCGCCTCCGGCCTCGAAGAGACAAAGGACCGCCAAGCGTGGCGGCCGTGTCATGAGCTGGCCAGCGCCGCTGTTCGTTTTCTTAGAGCAAATTCAGGTTGATTGGAATCGCCAAAGGAGATTTGTCAATCCGGAGAGTTTGTAACAGGGACAAAAATCCGAATGGCTTTCGGACGCCGTAAAGGTGCAATTTAGATGATACAGGCCACTAGTACACCCCGGCGGGATTCCTGACCCCATACGACGGGCTTCCGAGTTTCCCGGCTAGGCGCGTGGCGCGCC
>DUZD01000192.1 GCA_013349695.1 Rhodospirillaceae bacterium | reverse complement strand
TCGCCTCCAGCCGTGCGCGTCGGCTACACTGAAACATCGACACCGGCCAAGCCGGTGGACGGAAAACTCTGTCCGGTACCTTGAAATCGGACATGAGAGAGCAGCGAGCGCCCGGCTTCTGTCAGCTTGCAGACCAGCCAGTCCGGCTTGATCGGGTTGGCGAACCAGGGTTCGGCCCAGCCGTTTTCGATGCAGCTTCTCACCGTGCGCTCGTTCACCCGTCGCCCCGTTTCGTCGAAAAGGGGAAGTTTGCCGCCCGCTTGGCGAAGCCCCCGCTTGAGCCAGCGCCGTTGCGAGGGCGTCGGCTTCGCCGCGCCTTTGCGGCCCTGGACCGGCGCGAAAGCCGGCCTTTGCGCAAGCTTGTTCACCTCATTTTTCCTGAAAGACAAGCCATTTTCGCCATGCTACGGTAATTTCGCCCCCTGGCCAAGGAAAGACCAGCCATGAGCGCTTGCATGATCTACGTGACCACGAGCACTCGCGAGGAAGCGATCGGCATCGCCCGCCAACTCGTCGAATCGCGGCTTGCCGCTTGCGCCAACGTGCTGCCCGCCGCCACCTCGATATATTGGTGGCAGGGCGCTCTCCAGGAAGACAGCGAGGCCGTGCTGATCGTCAAAACGCGCCGCGACCTGGTCGGCGAGGTAACGACGAAGGTAAAAGAGCTGCACAGCTACGATTGCCCTTGCGTGGTTTCCATCCACCTTGAGGGAGGCAATGAAGGCTACTTCGAGTGGATTGCCAAGGAAACTCGATAACCTATTAATTGGCCTCTTGTTTTGTTGATTTTTTTTGGTCTATGGAAGCCGAAATCTTGCGCGCGATGTCGGCGACGTCTTCGGTGATCTCGAAGGCGCCTTGAACGGCCCGCGCCAGCTGTTTCAGCAAATCCAAGTCTTTCCGTTCTGGGCTCACCATGGCGGCGCGAATGTCGCTGGTCACCTTGATCAGCGACTGGCACAACTCCGCGACATGGTCGTAGGGGGTGCCGACCAAGCGCCGGCTGGTGTCCCCGGCAATGTAATGCAATCGGTCCAGGTCCTCGATCAGTTTGCCGTCGATCCTGTTTTCCTCGTAGGCGGCAAGGATCATCTCCACAAGGACGCCGGTCTGCAGGGCGTAGCGCTTCAGTTTCTCCAGGTTGATCTTGGCGGCGGTGAGGTCGATGAGGTCTTGCAGGGAGTTCGAAGCCATCCCTCCCGTGACCTTTTCCCGCAACGTATTGGGGACTTCGATCAGCGGCGCCTTGAGGGTGTCCGGGCGCTCATTTTTGCGCCGCTCGGGGCCGATGTAATCGGAGGTGACGATGAAGGATTTGCGGGCCCGGACCAAGGCTTCGATGCGTTTGAGCAAGTAGGCGCCCGATAGGGGTTTGACGATCAGATCGTCGGCTCCCGAATTGATCACTTTGCCGACCAGCTCCGGGTTCGGATCGCCGGTGACCATGATCACCGGAAGAAAGGGGTTGTCGCCCACTTCATGATGCCGCAAGGCGTGTATCAATCCGCTGGGATCGCCCTCGGGGAAAACGCACTCGCAGATCATCAGGTCGGGGCTTTCCTCGGCCAGCGCCGACTTGATTTCGCCCAAGCTTTTGACGCTGTACAAGTTGCGGAAACCGGTATTGCGCAAAAGGGTTTTGAGACTATCCGCCGTCAACTTATCGGGAGCGGCGACGAGGATGCGGACGTCTCCATAGTTGAATTTCTTCATATCCAGCCTTTTGGCTTTTCTAGTGCTTGCCGGGCGCGAAGGAAAGCGCCGTTATCGCCTGCGCGGCGATTCCCTCGCCGCGGCCGGTGAATCCCATTTGCTCCGTCGTCGTCGCCTTGACGCTGACCCGGTCCTCGGCAAGATCGAGGATTTCGGCGATGCGGCGGACCATGGCGGCGCGGTGCGGTGCGATTTTGGGCGCCTCGCAGATCAAGGTGACATCGACGTTGGCGATGGCGCCGTCGCGCTCCCGGATGAGCTCGCCCGCCTTTTTAAGAAAAACCTCGGACGGGGCGTCGCGCCACTCCGGGTCGTCGGCGGGAAAATGGCCGCCGATGTCGCCGGCGGCGATGGCGCCAAGGAGGGCGTCGGTAAGGGCGTGCAAACCGACGTCGGCGTCGGAATGGCCGACGAGGGCGGCGTGGTGGGGAATGGAAACCCCGCACAGCATCACTTCCTCGCCGGGGCCGTAACGGTGAGCGTCGAAGCCGATGCCGGTTCTGACGGTGCCGCCGCCGAGCCACTGTTGGGCGCGCCGCCAGTCGTCTTCAGTGGTGATTTTGACATTGTCCTCGCTGCCGGCGACCAGTTCGACGGCAAGCCCGGCCCGTTCGGCGACGGCGGCGTCGTCGGTGAGATCGGCGCCTTCATATCGCCGGTGGGCGGCGAGGATTTCCCGGAAACGGAACCCTTGCGGGGTTTGCGCCCGCCACAAGTCGGCACGTCCGACGGTGGCGACGATGCGCCCGGCCTGGCCTCTTTTCAGGGTATCGTTGACGGGCAGGGCGGGGATCGCCGCCGGCGCCGTCTTCAGCGCCTTGACGACCCGTGAAATCACCCCTTCGTCGACGAACGGCCGGGCGGCGTCGTGAATCAGCACCTGGTCCGGCCGCCGCTCGGCCAGGCTTTCGAGTCCCAGACGCGCCGATTTCTGGCGGCTGGCGCCGCCGTTCACCGGCTCCAGAAGTTGCAAGCCCTCGCTCGCCGCCGCGTACAGCTCGCCGTCGTCGGGGTGGATGATGGCGCCGACCGCGTCGACGCGCGGATGCTCCAGGAAGGCCAACATGCACCGCCGGAGCATCGGCGTTCCCGCCAAAAGGCTGTATTGTTTTGGCGTCCCGGCACCGAACCGCCGGCCCCGTCCGGCGGCGACCACCAAAGCGACGCAACCGCTCATCTCAGTTTCCGGTCAAAAATTTTATTTTCCAGCAACAGTGAGCCTAGCAGGATCGTGGTTATTTATCATACTGGATTCAAGACCCTGGCCTTGTGGGAAAAGTTTCCAAAATCTCGATTTTCCGCCAACAGGTCTTGCCAAGATAAGATCCTGGCGCGATTGTGTGCCTTAATAAAGCCATAGCCGGAAAGGGCAACCGCCAAAAATGACGGATGACCTGTTTTTCAGCCTTGCCGCCTTGGCCGCGCTGGTCCCGGCGACACTGCTGGCGTGGCGCCGGGACGGCGGCCGCGACGCCCTCTATTGGGCGGCGCTGGCTTTCGCCGTGGCCGGGCCGCTCGCATGGGTGGTGGCGCAGATGCACGGTGCCTGGCGGACCGATTTTTCGACCACCCTTTGGGTGGACGTGGTGGCCAGCATGGCTTTGTTCGCCTTTGCCGCCGCCATCACCTCCCAGATCTGGCGGCTGACGCCGTTGATCGGGTTTTACATGATCGCTTTGGGGGCCATCGCCACCGTCTGGGAGCAGGCCCCGCATGAACCCTTGTCGGCGACGGCGCCGGTGGGTTGGACCGAGGTCCATATCCTGCTCTCGACGACGACCTACGGCTTGCTCACCATTGCCGCCGTCGCCGCTCTCGCCGCCTTTCTCCAGGACAGGGCGTTGAAGGTCAAACGGCCAACCGCCTTGACGCGGCTCCTGCCATCCGTCGCCGATTGCGAATCCCTGCTCGTGCGCTTGCTGGTGATCTGCGAAATCGTCCTCGCCCTGGGGCTGGCGACGGGAATGGCGACGCTCTACGAGGAGACC
Organism: Rhodospirillaceae bacterium; assembly: GCA_013349695.1. Lineage (GTDB taxonomy): Bacteria > Pseudomonadota > Alphaproteobacteria > Rhodospirillales > 2-02-FULL-58-16. The sequence goes on along the minus strand of DUZD01000192.1, from coordinate 1,449 downwards.
GGCAGCCTGTTTCAGTTCGATCACAAGAACGTGCTGACGGTGACCACCTTCGCCGTCATCGGCGGCCTTCTGGCCGCCCACTACCGCACCGGCATTCGCGGCCGCCGGGCGGCGCGCTTGGTTTTGCTGGCTTATCTGCTGCTGACCTTGGGCTATCCCGGCGTCAAGTTCGTCACCGACGTGATCATGGTTTAACACGGCCGCCGCCGGGCTTTTGCCTTCCTTCGAAGCAAACCCGTTGATTACGGATCGAATTTGCCTAATAAATGGGCACTCTCGCAACAGCGACAGGGATCAAGCCTTTGTGGATCGCTTCCCTCCATTTGCGCTCGCCGGTGATTCTGGCGCCCATGTCGGGGATTTCCGACATGCCTTTTCGGCGCTTGGTCAAGCGCTCGGGCGTCGGTCTCGTGTTCTCCGAGATGATCGCCAGCAAGGCCGCGATCCGGGCCGCCCGCAAGACCATGAGGATGTCCGCCGGCTGTGCCGAAGAGCGCCCCTTGGCGGTGCAGATCGCCGGCGCCGAGGCCGGCGTGATGGCCGAGGCGGCGCGGCTTAACGCCGACAGGGGCGCCGCCCTCATCGACATCAACATGGGTTGCCCGGTCAAAAAAGTCGTCAAGGGCGAGGCCGGATCGGCGCTGATGCGCGATCAGCTTCTGGCGGCGCGCATCATGGCGGCGGTGGTCAAGGCCGTCGATGTCCCGGTGACGGTGAAGATGCGCACCGGTTGGGACGAAAGCAGCCGCAACGCGCCCGAGCTGGCGCGCATCGCCGAGGACTGCGGCGTCCAGGCGGTCACCGTGCACGGCCGGACGCGGGCCCAGTTCTACAAGGGCCGGGCCGATTGGGCCTTCATTCGCCGGGTCAAGGAAGCGGTCGCTATTCCGGTCGTCGGCAACGGCGACGTCGCCAGCCTCGACGATGCCCGCGAGATGTTGGCCCAGTCCGCCGCCGATGCCGTCATGATTGGACGCGCCGCCCGCGGCCGCCCGTGGTTTCCCAACCAGGTGCGCCATTTCCTTGAGACCGGCGAGCGCCTAGCCCCGCCGCCGCCGGCGGCGCAATTGGCGACGGTGCTGGAGCACTTCGAGGACATGCTTGTCCACTACGGCGCCGAGCGCGGCGTCCGCGTGGCGCGTAAGCACATCGGCTGGTACTCGAAGGGCCTGCCTGGCGCCGCCGGTTTTCGCGCCCGCGTCATGGGCACCGCCGACGCCGGCGAGGTCAGGGACCTTATCGCCGGCTTCTACGCCCCTTTGATCGAGCCCCTGGCGGCGTGACGGAAGGCTTAGAGCCTATCCGAATAACTGGAGGCGTTTGTGATGAGACCAAATCAGGAGGATCGCAAGGCGCCGCTTCGCCGGCGATGCCGGCGCATCGGCAAGAAGCGGCAACGCCGCGGAGGCCTGATTTGGTCCACCCTTCGGGCGTCTCTCCTTGACCCGT
>DUZD01000156.1 GCA_013349695.1 Rhodospirillaceae bacterium | reverse complement strand
CCGGCCGTTTGCCCGCGCCGGCCGCCACCCGTTTGCCCGCCTTGGCCGCGCCGGCGGTTTTCCGGGCGGGCTTTGCTTGCGCCGCCTGTTTGCCCGCATTGGCCGCCGCCGCGGGCGTCTGCCAGTCGCTGGGTTTCGATGGAGCCGCGGTGGCACCGTCGGTTCCGGTTTTGGTTTTGGTTTCGTCTTTCCTTGGTGTCATTGGATCCCCTTTGTCCAGATTTGTGAGCCCTCCGAGCTGCAGCTCCCTGATCGCTTGCCGACCGAAATCCCCGGTCAGTTGTTTTCTTAGTCGATCCATGTCCAGCTTGTCATCGGAGACCGTTTCCCCTGACTTGACCTCCACGGGTAGCATCTCCTCCGCTTGCGATTGCGAGGCCGCGTCCGGGTTCTCCGAGGACGAAAGCCACGGGTTGATCATGTCGCCTTCGAGCACGGCGCCGACACCGTGTTTCCTGACGGTCCGATGGGCGGCTTGCGTCCTGACAACACCCGTTTGAGGGCTTTTCGTATTTGTCCAAGGCGAGAAGTCGAAGATATCCACCCACTCTTCCCTGGCCTGTTGGCGTTCGACCCGCCGCGGTTTGGCGCTGGCGCCGACCTTGATGACCGCCGGTGCCGGTTTTTGTGCCGGCCGGGCTGACTTCATCATCGCCTCGAAGGCCGATTCCACCGCCGGTTTCCCGGCCACGTCCTTGCCCTTCGCGGCGAGCTTGCCGGACGGAAAACTTCTTAGCAATGCCGCCGCCGACGTGAGGCCGGTCGCCGCCGTCCGCCGCCCGGCCGTTTTGCGTTCCTTGCCGGACTTGCTGTTTTTCGCCATCGACATCAAGCCTTCTTCAACAGGGCCATTGCCAATCTCCCGGGAACGGTCCGCCTATAGAAAAATATAAAAATCCCGGCCATTCCTGAAGATCCGGAAAAGATTGTCTTTTCGTTGCGAGGCGTTCCTGATCGCCCGGTCCATCGAGATCGGCGAATCGACTGCTTGGTTGTTGACCTCCAGAATCAAGTCTTTGGACTTGAGCCCGGCGCGCTCGGCCGGGGACCCCTTTTTGATTTCGGCGATCTCCGCCCCCTTGACGGTGAAAGTCCCGGCGCCGGCGGTGGGAGAGACGCTGGTGAAGTTCTCGATCTCGAGGCCGAGCCAATTGAATTCGCTCGGCACCCGCCGGGCGCCACCGCGGGGTCGGGGTCCGGGCATCGCGCCGCCCGTGGCCATCCTGGCGACGGTCAAGCCCATCTCCGCCGTATGTTTGTCACGCAACACCTTCACTCGGATGGTTACGCCGTTTTCGATGCCCCGCATCCGCCCGGCCATCTTGGCGGGCAAACGAACCCTGCGTCCGTCGACCTTGAGGATGATGTCGCCCGGCTTGAGCCCCGCCTTGGCGGCTGGCGAGCCAGGGAAAACGGAGTTGACGAAAACGCCCTTGCCGGCCGGATGCTCCAGCCGCTCCGCAATCACCGCGTCGATGGCCTGGAGGCCGGCGCCCATGAAGGTGTATCCAGGACCAAGGGCTCCGCCGCCCGCCGCGCCCTGGGCCGCCATGACGTTCATGGCGAGGCTCGAAGGCGGTCCCGCGAAACGGTAATTGTCGAAGGCGATCGCCCTGCCGGTGGCGGCGCCCGCGGGCCTGGCGATGATCTGGTGGCAATTGGCGCAAACCATCTTCTCGCGGCCGTCCTGGTGCGGCGAGGTGGTGCCGGTGACGATGGCCGGACCGGCGTTGCCGACCGCCGCCTCGGCCGGCACCGCCATGGCTCGGCCGAACGCCGCCACGAGCCTGCTGTTCGGCAGGTCGATTTCGTCCATCACGAAGGCCTTTGCCTGGTTGCCGGGAATGGCGAAGCCGACGCCGGAGAAAGCCCCGGTCGGCGTGTAGATGGCGGTGTTGATGCCGATCACGGTGCCGTTGGCGTCGACCAGTGGGCCGCCGGAATTGCCTTGATTGATCGCCGCGTCCGTTTGAATCAGGCCGAGATGGGTTACTCCTTCAATGACCAGGGATTCGCGCACGGCGGAGACGATCCCCCGGCTCACCGTCTGGCCCAGCCCGAAGGGACTGCCGATGGCGATGACCTCCTCGCCGACCTGGATGCGCGAGCTGTCCCCGAAGACGGCCGGGGACAGGGGGGCTTTCGGTTTGATCTTCAACAAGGCGAGATCGGTGGCCTCGTCCATCTTCACCACGTTGGCGCGGTATCGCTCGGTGCCGAAATCGTCGAATACCGTGACGAAGATTTCGCTGGCCTGATGGACGACATGATAGTTGGTCAGGACATGACCGTCATTGCGGACGACGACGCCGGAACCGATGGTTTCGACGGGTTGCCCGAGTATCGGGTTGATCGGCTTGGCGAAGCGGATCTTTCCCTTGCCCTTGGCGGCGGGCACGCCGGCCGCCACCGGCCGGCGGCCGGCGCCGTTGATTTTCACGTTGACGTTGACGACGCTGTTCCTGAGCTTCGAGACGACGGCGGCGAAATCGCCTCGCGCCGGCGGCCGGACGGCCGGGCCGGCGACCGGAAGAGCGGCCACGCCGCCGGCCCGGAGGCCATACGGATTTGCCGTCCGGGGGGCGAATTGCGCGGGGGGGGCGAATTGCGCGGCCGCCGCCGATGCCGGCGGGATCCAATTGACCAATTTCGGCGCCCCGCCAGCCACCGTTTGTCCGGTGCCGATACCCTTGGAGTAAAACTCCACAAACCAGTAAGTGCCGATGAGAATCATCGCCGCCGCAACGCCGATGACGAGTATATATTTTCTCAGGCTCTTGAAACAGCCCTCGGGATCCCCCGGACCTTGCGCGGCATCCGGGTCGTCGGGGAACAAGCCGTCCATAAACGCGTTCCTCTACTCCTCAAGGATGTCCTCGTCCTTGACGTCTTCTTGACGAACCTGGGTCACGCCGGCGGCCAAGGCCACCATCCCCACCAGGAGCAAAACAATCGGGATCACGCCGCGCAGAACTTACAACGACGGACCACCACCAAACCGTCAGTCCCCAGAGCCCGAAAGCAATGGCAAGCAATCCAATAATCACAGTCGGCATGAAGAGTCCTCCACCTGGCGATATCGCAATCGAGATGCTTTTTTCAAACGAGTCCCTCTGACAGGGAGATTTTTCATGCCCGATGTTGCCTGGATAAAAAAAGTTCCGTGCCCGGGATTTTTCAGGTGCTCCCTGCGTTTTCCCGCCCGCCGAGTGGCTGTTCTCGAAATCCCGGCCGCAAAAACCATAATGCGTAAGCCATGATAAGAAGGTTACTGATGCCGATCAACAAGAACGGCGCATGCGGACCGACGGCGTCGAATAAAAATCCCCCGACTTGCACGAAAAAGATGATTCCCAAACAGCCGGTTACATTAAAAACCCCCAGAACGGAACCCCGGATTTCCTTCGGCGTCAGGTCGATCGTCAGCACCTGCGGGGCGATCAGGCAGCCGGCCTGGCCGGCGGCCAACAACACCGTCGGCAAAACGATGAGCCAATCGAACGGATTGACGACGAATCCCAGAGAAGCGAACCCCAGCCCCGACAGCGCCATGCCGGCGGCGATCGCCGTGACCCGGTTGAAACGCTCGATGAACGCCCCCCAGAGCGGCAGTGTAATCAGGACGATAAACCCGGCCAGCCCGATCAACCTGCCGGCATGGGCGGCGGCCTCGCCCTGGCTGACGCCAACGAGGTCGGCGAAATAGATATACCACAGCATCAGGAACATGCCGACGAAGACCATGTCGCTTCTGGCGAGAAACGCCGAGGCGAAGGTCAAACGCATCCGTGGCTCTTTCAGGATCAGATCGCCGAGGCGACGCCAGGGAACCTTATTTCCCGGCAACCGGGGGGCGGTGTCGATCAGGTATTTCCTGGCCAGCCAGGCGCCGGCAAGGGCAATCGCCGCCGGAAAGATCATGACGGCGACAATGCCGGTGTGCTGCGGGATCTGCATCAACACCGCATAGACGATGGTGGCGCCGAAGGCCATCATGAAAGCCGTGTTGGCCATCAACCGCGGCCGGTTGGCGTAATTCGTGAAATCAGCGGCCAGCGTTGACAACTGCGGCCAGGTGGCGCCCGTTCCCAGGGACATGACCATCCGCATGAGATAGTAGACACCGAGGCCGCCGATCCCCAGGAAGGCTCCAAGTTGCACGCTGAACGGCGCCAACAACGCCCCGCCGGCGGCGACCAAAAATCCGACGACCATGATGGGGACGCGACCGAAACGGTCCGACAGGTAGCCAAGATAGCCAATCAAGACCAGACCGAGAATTTCCGTCACCACCTGGACATTGGCGTTGACGGCGCCGGCGACCTCAAAGGAAACGCCGAGGATATTACGCAGAAACAGGGGCTGGACCGCCACCGCCAAGGTCATGAAAATCGTGCAGATGGCCGACAGCAGATAGATGGCATTCCAATGCCGGTCTTCGATCGGACGCTCGGCCATATCCACCTGCTCGCTTCAAATCGCCAATTTAGAGCCTATCCGAATAACTGGAGGCGGCGAGAAATGCCGGTTAACGCCGTTCCGCCCAAGGCCGGAAAACCCGCGCCGCGACCCATTCTAAACATTTTCAGGAATAAGCAGCGACGCCGGCGAGGGGAGGAAAGTCCCTTTCATCACTATCGGCGGTGAAAACAGGGAAAGGGAAATGCGCCCTACTCGCGGCTGCTTGCGCCTTAAATCCTGACAGCGATGGCGTGGACCAGCGGCAGCTTCCAGGCCCTCCTCAGAAGCACCGAAATCAAACCGAGAGCGGAGAAAACGAGTACCGCCAATGCCGAGAGGCCAAAGAGCCACTTGCCAATGCCCGGGAAAGGAAAAGCGAAAACGGCGAGGACGCTCCAGATCCAGATGACCAGCCCTTGCTTGGCATGGAAGTAAATGAATTCGTCATCGTCGTTCATCATCAGGGGAACGAAACAGAGAATCCCCAGATAACTCATGGCTCCCAAGATGCTTGATCGCATCCCGCTTTTTCCGTGAAGCGCGCCGTTCGCCATTTTCCCGCTCCCGATCCCTTCAAATGTTTAAACCGACATTTCCCAGATGACATCCAACTTCGTGGAAATCGTACCACGGCCCCATCTCCAAGGGAACTGTATCCCCTTTGCAGCCATCCGATGACATGATTTTGGTAATCGGCCAAC